>NZ_JBEZDS010000064.1:0-62016 GCF_040648435.1 Dactylosporangium sp. NPDC049140
TTCGGCGCCGGCAGCGCCGTCGGCCACGACAGGGACAACTCACCCGAGCCGCGCCGCAGCGACACCAGCGGACCGCTGCCACCACCCGAGAACGTGGTACCCAGCCAACTCGCCGCCGGCGCGTACCCACCCGACGACGTCTTACGCAACGTCGGATCGGGGGCGGTCCAGCCACCGTTCGCGGTCCGGACCCGCTGCACCACGATCGCCTCCGAGGAGGTGAACGTTCCGTTCGGGTTGGCGAAGACCTGGGCCCGCTCGGTACGACCGGACAGGACCTCGACCCGCCCCTTGCACGCGGCCGCCTGCCGCTTCGCGCTCGCGGCGTCGTTCGCCGTTTCGGGACAGGCGACGGGCTTGGGCGCGGCTTGAACAGGGCCCCCGAAAGGCGGTGCCACAAGCAATGCGACTACGAAACCAAGCAGCGCGATGAGCACGCCGGGCCGAAAATGCGCACGCCGAACAGGCAGACGAATATCCACGCCGGCCACTCCCCCATGATCCAGTTGACTGGTGCGAGGGAAGGCTAGGAGTTACCTGGGAACGCGGTCAACCGGCCGGGGTGCTGCCACGCCCGGCGGGCGCTACCCACGGTCGCTACCCAATGTGAGCGTGCGGGCACGGCGCCCTGTTTGAACCGGACGGAGTCTTAACCGTCAGTCGTATTCCGGCGCGTCAATATGAAGAAAATCACGCCCATCTACCTGGCTGAATGCCAGTTCATGGGCGAGTCCGGCGTCCGCCGGCGACGCCTCGGTGCGCTCGACCATCTGGGCGAGCCGCTCCACCTCCGGCAGCAGCCGCACGTAGATGATCAGCTCGCCGACGCCGACGATCGCGGCGGCGATGATCAGGCCGGCCACCGGGGCCACGGCCACCGCGATCGCGGCGATCAGGCCGCTCGCCGCGCGCACGCGCAGGCACAGGCGGCCCAGGCTCGGGAAGGGCGGCGCCGCCGCGGCGACGCCGAAGGCCAGGGCGGTCAGCCGGGCCCGGCTCGGCGCGAAGCCGTCCGGCTCCAGCGTGACGGTGAACCGGTCCGGCGAACGAACCACCATCCGTGGTGCAGACAGCCGGAAACCGCCGGTCCGGCGACCCCTGAGGGGTTACCGGACCGGCGGCACGGGCGGGGCCGGTCAGCGCAGGGACGGCTCCGGCGGCACGACGAGCACCTCGCACCCGGCCTCGGCGACGATGCGCTGACCGGCGCTGCCGTCGAGCAGATGGGCGACGCCGCCGTGGGTCGGGCCGCCGATCGCGACCAGCTGGGCGCCGACCGCCTTGGCGTGCCGGGCGATGAGGCTGCCGGCGTGGCCGTGGTCGGCGACGCTGCGCAGGACGTGGCCGGACGCGGCGACGCCGCGGGCGGCGAGCCCGTCGAGGGCGGCCTGGACGCGGGCGCGGGCCTGTTCGTAGGTCTCCCGGTCGACGGCCTGCTCGCCGACGACCGCGATCTCGTGGACGTGCAGCAGCTCCAGCGGCGCGTGCAGCTCGGCGGCCCGATCGGCCGCGGCCGCGGTGACGGCGGCCGCGTTCGGGCCGGAGTCGACGGCGACGACCACCGGCCGGTTGCCGTTGGCCGGTCCGGTGCGCCCGACGGCGACGATCTCGCCGATCGGCTCGGCCTCCTCCGTGGCGGCGGCGGCGTTCTCGGCGTCGGTGAGGATGCGGTGGCCGGTGGCCAGCACCGCGATCGCCAGGAGGAAGGTCGCGGCGCCGAGGTAGAACGGCACGTGGATGTTGTAGTGGTCGGCGAGCTTGCCGGCCACGAACGGGGCGAGGCCGCCGCCGATGAAGCGCACGAAGCCGTACGAGGCCGAGGCGACCGGCCGCGGCACCGGGGCGACGGTCATGACGGCCTGGGTGGTCAGGGTGTTGTTGATGCCGATGAAGGCGCCGCACACGATGACCGCGACGATGACCGTGGCCGGCGAGTCGGTGAACGCGGCGATGACGGTCATCACGACGCCGAGCAGGAACAGGTTGACGTACAGCGTCCGGGCCGTGCCGAAGCGCCGCTGCAGCCGCGGGGCGACCGCGACGCTGAAGAGGGCGACGAGCAGGCCCCAGCCGGTGAAGACCAGGCCGAGCTTGTGCTCGTTCAGGTGCATCGGGTACGGCGCGTACCCGAGCATGGTGAAGAAGCCCCAGTTGTACAGCACCGCGGTCAGGCTCATGATCAGCAGCCCGCGGTGGCGCAGCGCGGTGAGCGGGGCGGCGATGGAGGTCCGCACGGCGGGCGTGGGCGTCTTCGGCACCAGGAAGATCGTCGCCAGCAGCGCGATGAACATCAGCACGCTGACGCCGTAGAACGGGCCGCGCCAGCTGATGCCGCCCAGGGTGCCGCCGAGCAGCGGGCCGACCGCGATGCCGATGCCGAGCGCCGTCTCGTACAGGATGATCGCCCCGCTGAAGCCGCCGGTCGCGGACGCCACGATGACGGCGAGCGAGGTGGCGATGAACAGCGCATTGCCCAGGCCCCAGCCGGCCCGGAAGCCGACGATGCCGCCGATCGTGTCGGACGTGCCGGCGAGGGCCGCGAAGACGACGATGATCGCCAGGCCGGCGATGAGGGTGTACTTCGGCCCGATCCGGCTCGACACCATGTTCGTGATGAGCATGGCGACCGCGGTCACGAGCAGGTAGCTGGTGAACAGCAGCGACACCTGGCTGGGCGAGGCGTGCAGCTGGGCCGAGAGCGCCGGCAGGATCGGGTCGACCAGGCCGATGCCCATGAACGACACGACGCAGGCGAACGCGACGGCCCACACCGCCTTCGGCTGGCGGAACGGGCTGGCCGCCGCCGGACTGTGCTGGCTCACATGCATGAGGAGGTACTCCCGGGAAGGGTCTGGTAGGTGGTGACGAGCCGGTCCAGGGCGGGCAGGGCGGCGGCGAGCGCGGCGCGGTCCGCCGGGTCGAGGCGGTCGGCGAGGCCGGCCAGCAGCCGGGCCCGGGTGTCGCGGCGCCGGCGCAGGACCTCGGCGCCGTCCTCGGTGAGGTGCACCATCACCACCCGGGCGTCGTCGGCCCAGGAGCGCCGCTCGGCGTAGCCGTCCTGCTCGAGGCGGGACACGAGCTGCGTCATGGCCGGCTGCGTGATGCCTTCGCGCGCGGCGAGCTCCGAGATTCGGCACGGGCCGTGCACGTCGAGCGTCCGCAGCGCCGCCGCCTTCGACAGCGAGACCTGGTCCGCGGGGGCCAGCCGCCGCAGGAGCGAGACGACCCGCTCCAGGCTGTTGGCGAGGGCCACCCCGTCGAGGATCTTGGACACACAACTTTTATATCACGTGCTTATATTCAGGCGTTATGCTTTTGGATGTGATCGAACCCTCAAGCACACCGGGGGACGGGCCCGGCACGATCCTCGTCGGCGTCGACGGCTCGACGTCCTCGCTGCGGGCCGCCGCATACGCCGTCGGGCTGGCCCGCCGCCAGCGCTGCCGCCTCGTCGCGGTGTACGTGCGCACGCTGCCCGCGACCGTGCTCTCCCTGGCCGACACCGGCGGCAGCGCGGCGACGAACGTGGTCGACGCGCACGACGCCGTGGAGCGGCAGCTGCGCGACGCCGTCGAGCACTACATCCCGCTGCTGAGCGTCGACGCGCACCTGGTCGTGCGCACCGGCGAGCCGTACACCGAGCTGGTCGACGCCGCCCGGCAGCTCAACGCGGACGCGGTGATCGTCGGGCGCTCGGCGAACGCGCTGCACCGCATCGCCGGCTCGGTCGCCGTGAAACTCGTGCGCTGCGGCCGCTGGCCGGTGACCGTGGTGCCGTGATCAGGCGCGTGACCACCGGACGAGCGTGCTGTCCGATGAGCGAACCGCCCCGATCGCGGCCAGGTGCTCCAGGTGCGCGAGCGTCTCGCCCAGGGCCATCCTCCGCAGCATCCCCACCAGCGCGTCCCACCCGCGCGACCACGTGATCGCCGCCGCGACCGCCCACGCGGACGGCGCGCCGAGGGCGTCGATCGCGCGCAGGATCTCCCCGCCCCGCTCGTCGTGGTGGCGCACGAGGTCGGCGGCGCGCGTGTCGAGGCCCCGGAAACGGTACTCGTGCGCCGGCAGCGCCTCCTCCGCCCCGAACTTGCCGGTCAGCCCGAGCGAGGCCAGGTAGTCGCCGAGCGGGTTGCCCGCGCTCGCGGCGTGGACCGTGATGTTGGGGCTGATCCGCGGCAGCAGATGGTCGCCGGTGAGCAGCACGCCCGCGCCGGACTCGTGCAGGCAGAGGTGCCCGGGAGTGTGCCCCGGCGTCCAGACCGCCCGCAGCTCGTGCCGCGCGAGGGGCAGCCGGTCGCCGTCCTCGATCGCGCGGTCGGGCTCGGCCATGTGCAGGAGCTCGCCGAGCCGCTCAGGGGTGATGGCCAGCGCCTCCGCCTCGGCCTCGGGCGCGCCGTGGCGCAGCAGCCAGGCGCGGTCGGTCCCGGGGGCGCGGCCCCGCCACGACCGGGCGGGCAGCGTGCGGGCCTCGGCCGGGTGCATGCCGATCCAGGCGCCGGTGCGCTCGCGCAGCCAGCCGCTGAGCCCGTGGTGGTCGGGGTGGATGTGCGTGACGACGATCCCGGTGATGTCGGCGAGGTCGGCGCCGGCGGCCCGCGCCCCGGACGTGAGCGCGGCGCGCCCCTCGGCCGTGTCCCAGCCCGGGTCGACCAGCAGCGCGCCGGCGTCGTCGAGGAAGAGGTAGCTCAGCGTGTACCGCAGCGGGTTGTTCGGAATCGGCACGGGAATCGACCACACGTCGGGCCGGACCCGCTCGACCGGCGGCAGGACCTGACGCTGCCAGGCCTCGTGCTGGTCGGTCCCGGTGACGATCACGCCGCGCTCGTCGGCCGCAGCGCTCATGAGCGTCATGCTAGCCACAACGGTCACGGTTCGGCCGGGCCGGCGACTGTCCAACCGGTCACATGCGCGCACAACAGGCCGGTCGCGACCACCAGGCGCGCGACCGCCGTGTCGGCCGCCGCGGCGCCGATGCCGACGGCGGCGAGACCCGCCGCGGCGTACCGGCGATGCGCGGACGGCACCGGCCCGGGCGCGAGCGCCAGCCCGGTGTGCCGCCCGGCCTGGTCGAGCGCGGCGAGCAGCGCGTGCGCCGGACCGCGGGCCTCGACCGCAACGGCATCGGCGCGGGGCCAGGCGCCGGCGACGTGGATGACGAGCGGGGTCGCGCCGGCCTGGTGCAGCTGCCGCGCGTGGCGGGCCGAGCCCTGCGCGCCGAGCAGCGCCACCGACAGCCCCGCGGCCCTGGGCAGCGCCGCGGCGAGGACCCGGGCCGCCTCCAGGACGACCGCCACCCCGCCGGCGTCGTCGGCCTGGGCGGTGAGCAGCAGCTCGGGGGCGGTCCCCGAGCGCCAGCGGCCGTGCCGGTTGACGCCGGGCCGGTCGAGCCGGCGGATGGGCGTGTTGCCGGCCAGCCAGGCCTCCCCCGCCGCGGCCGCGCGGGCGACCTCGGCGTGGATGCCGGTGTCGAGGGTGAGGATCGGCAGCGGTCCCGGGTTGGGTCCGGTCCGGATGGTGTACCGCCAGCCGTCCGCATCCACCCCGCGCGGGACGAGCAGCCCGAGCGCGCCGTGGGCGTGGCCGTACGCGGCGAACAGGGTCATCCCGGCCGGCACGACGAGCCAGCGCCCGGCCGGATCGCCGCCGCCCGCGACGACGAGCTCGCCCCGCCGGACGAGCGGGCGGTCGGCCGACGCCAGGTGTACCGCGACCTCGCGCCCGGACGCGAGGGGGCCGCCGGACCAGCGGACGCTCGGCTCGGCGTACACCTCGGGGACGAACGGCACCGTGAACAACTCGGCCGTCACCGCCGCACCGGCATCCTCGAGGACGTGGCGCGGGTCGTGTGCGGCGACGGTGGCGGCGAGGCGTTCGCCGGAAACCCCGGCGAGCGCACGCGGCAGCGCGTCGTCGGCGCAGGTGGCCATCGTCCAACCGTTGCACGGTATTTCGAGACCTGTCAAGCTAGACACATGTCAAATCAGCTGGTCGTGCTCGCCGGAGACGCGTGCTGCACCCCGATCGCGCGGGAGCGCATGCCCGCCGAGACCGCGGCGGTCCTCGCGCCCGCGTTCAAGGCCCTCGGCGACCCGGTGCGGCTCCAGCTCATGTCGATGATCGCCAGCGCGCCCGAGGGCGAGATCTGCGTCTGCGACCTGACCCCGGCGTTCGAGCTGTCGGGCCCGACCATCTCGCACCACCTGCGCACCCTGCGCGAGGCCGGGCTGGTCGACGCCGACCGGCGCGGCACCTGGGTCTACTACCGCGCCCGGGCCGGCGTGCTGCAGCAGCTGGCGACGCTGCTCACGGCGGAGTCCGCGTGACCGTGGGGCGCCGGCACCACCTGATCGTCGACTGCCCCGACCCGGCGGCGAGCGCGCGCTTCTGGAGCGCGGTGCTCGGCGAGCCGGTCACCTACGACGACGGCGACTTCGTGGTCGTGTCCGCCGACACCACCACGTCGGGGCTGGCCTTCCAGCGCGCTCCGGGGCAGCCGCGGCCGACCTGGCCCGATCCCGCGGTACCGCAGCAGATGCACCTCGACGTGATGGTCGACGACCTCGCCGCGGCCGCCGGCGCGGTCGTGGCGCTCGGGGCGGTACAACTGCCGGGCGATTTTGTGTTCGCCGATCCCGCCGGGCACCCGTTCTGCCTGGTCCAGCGCCCGGGCTGGGCGCCGCCGATCGGCTGACCGGCGGGCGCCGCCGGGCGGTACCGTCGAGCTGTGCATCAGCTGTTCGAGGCGGCCGGGTCGCTGCGCGAGGCGTACGCGAAGGTCGACTGGGCCGGCACCCCGCTGGGGCCGGTGGCGTCCTGGAGCCCGGCCCTGCGCGGGGCCGTCGAGCTGGCGCTGCGCACGCGGTTCCCGGTGACGCTCTTCTGGGGGCCGCAGTTCGTGATGGTGTACAACGAGGCCTATGCGCCGATGATCGCCGACAAGCACCCGGACGCGCTCGGCACGCCGGCCGAGGTCGTGTTCGCCGAGATCTGGGGCGACATCGGGCCGATGCTGGAGCAGGTCCGCGCCGGCGGCGACGCCACCTGGGTCGAGGACTTCCGCCTGGACATGCTCCGGCACGGCTTCCTCGAGGAGTGCTACTTCACGTTCTCGTACTCCCCGGTGGTCGGCGACGACGGCTTGGTCGAGGGCGTCGTCGACATCGCATTCGAGACCACGACGCAGGTCCTGCTCCGCCGCCGCCTGCAGCTGCTCAACACGCTGCAGGACCGGCTCGCCGCCGTCCACCACCGCGGCGAGGTGCTGCAGCGGGCCATGCCGGTGCTGCACGCCGACCCGCACGACCTGCCCGACGTCGAGATCGCCGCGGCCGACGACCCGGGCGACGTGGTGGTCCGCGAGACGGCGGCGGGAAAGGTGGCGACGGTACGGCTGAGCGCCCGCAGGTACGCCTCGGGCGACCTGATGCTGCGCACGACGCTGAGCCCGCGCCTGGTCGCCGACGACGCGTACCTGATCTTCGTCCGGCTCGTCGGGGCCACGATCACCCAGGCGCTGGACCGGGCGCGGCTGCGCGAGACCGAGCGCCGGGTCGCCGCGATCGAGCGGGAGATGTCCGCGACGCTGCAGCGCAGCCTGCTGACCCCGCCGGCCGGCACGGAGCACTACCAGATCGCCGCGCGCTACCTGCCCGCGCTCGAGCACGCCCGCGTCGGCGGCGACTGGTACGACTCGTTCCTGCTGCCCGACGGCACCCTGACCGTCGTCGTGGGCGACATCACCGGCCACGACCGGTACGCGGCGGCGACCATGGCCCAGGTCCGCAGCATCCTGCGGGGCATCGCATACACCCTGCTCGGCCCGCCGTCACGCATTCTGACCGCGACCGACGAGGCCATGTCCGGCCTCGGCCTGGACACCTTCGCGACCGTGATCCTCGCCCAGGTCAGCGCGGAGCCGGGCACCCCAGCCCCCTACACACTGCGCTGGTCCAACGCCGGCCACCCGCCTCCGATCCTGCTCGCCCCCGACGGCCACGCCCGCCTGCTGCGCCACCCGCCGGAACTCCTGCTCGGCACCGGCCTGCCGGCAACGCGCAGCGATCACACCGTCACCCTGGCGCCCGGCAGTCACGTGGCCCTCTACACCGACGGCCTGATCGAGCTGCCCGGCGAGCCCCTCGACGACGGCCTGGACGGCCTCGCCGAACTGCTCACCGACCGGCAGGACCTAACCGCCGACCAGCTGTGCGACCACCTGCTGGCGACGTCCAGGACCGGCAACGCCGACGACATCGTCGTCACCGTGCTGCGGACGGGCCGCTGATGCGCCCCCGCGGCACCAACGACCCCGTGAGCCTGCCAGAGGCGCGTTAAGAATTTGTTGTACCGCCGCTGAGCAGGCCCGCCTCGCGCAGCAGTTCCTCCCGCCGCTCGGCCGGCAGCCGATCCACGTACAGCACCCCGTTGAGGTGGTCGGTCTCGTGCTGCAGGCACCGCGCGAAGTACCCGGTGCCGGTGACCGTGATCGGGTTGCCGTGCCTGTCCTGCCCGGTGACGGTCGCGACCGCCGCACGGGGCAGCGACCCGCGCGGCCCGGGCACGGACAGGCAGCCCTCGTCGCCGTCGGCCGGCTCGGCCAGCGGCTCCAGCACCGGGTTGACCACGTGCCCGACCTGCCGGGCGTCGTCGGCGTCGGGGCAGTCGTAGACGAACACCTGCCGGTCGACGCCGATCTGGTTGGCCGCGAGCCCGACGCCGCGCGCCTCGTACATCGAGGCGAACATGTCGTCGATGAGCTCGCCGAGCGCGTCGTCGAACTCGGTGACATCGGCGCAGCGGCGGTGCAGGACGGGGTCGCCGTAGTTGACGATCGGGCGCGCGGTGGGCATTGATCAACAGTACCCGCCCGCCGCCGTCACTTCCGCAGTACCGCCAGGGCGTCGGACCAGGCGACCACCTGGTCGAGGGTGGCGCTCAGCGCGTCGAACTGGTGCGCGCCCGGGGTGAGCGTGGTGAAGTTCTCGAAGTCGGTGTAGAACGACAGCGCGACCTGTGAGCGGACCGTGGCCAGCTGCAGCTCGGCCGCGATCAGCCGCAGGTGCTCGACCGCCCGGGCGGCGCCGACCACGCCGTAGCCGACGAACCCGGCCGCCTTGTTGTTCCACTCCGCGTACAGGTAGTCGATCGCGTTCTTGAGCACCCCGGTGGTGGAGTGGTTGTACTCCGGCGTCACGAAGACGAAACCGTCGAAGCCGTCGATCAGCTGCGGTACTCCTCGCAAGTGGGTTGCTCTCGACAGGCCGAGCGCCAGGATGGCAGCCTGGTTTTCCGATCGGGAGTACGCACTTTGAGCCGCGCCGGGCACCTCCGGGTGCGTATTGGAAGGGGTCAGCGATGATGGCCGAATCCGTGTCGTCCACATGCCGGGACGACGACCTGCGGCAGCTGCTGCGCGGGCTGCTGACCACGATCGGCGACAAGTGGACGCTCGCCGTGGTCGCCGTACTCGTCGCGGGCGAGCTGCGCTTCACCGAGATCCAGCGCCGGGTCGAGGGCATCTCGCACCGCATGCTCACCAAGACGCTGCGCGACCTGGAGCGCGACGGGCTGGTCGCGCGCCGCGTGCACGCGGAGGTGCCGCCGCGGGTGGAGTACGCGCTGACCCCGCTCGGCCGCACCCTGCTCGGGCCGGTCGACGGCCTCGCCCGGTGGGTCGAGGAGCACGGGCCCACCGTGCTGCGCCACCGCGGTGAGCGGTTGTGACGGATGACCCATTTCCATACTTTGCCGATAGGATTATCGTGGCGGCATGACGGCGCTACCACCCCGTACCCTCGGCATCGTCACGGGCGCCGGCGGCCATCCGGGCCCGTACGAGCTGGCCCTGGACCCCGGCCGCTCCACCGTGGACACCGCGCGGCGGGTGGCGGCGCTGGCCGAGGCGGCCCGCATCGACGCCCTGTTCGTACCCGACCTGCTCACCTTCGGCGCGCAGGGGTCCATCGGGGCGCAGGAGCCGCTGGTGTACGTCTCCGCGCTGAGCCAGGTGACCGAGCGCATCGGGCTCATCGCGACGGTGTCGACGACCTTCCACCACCCGTACAACCTCGCCCGCCTCTTCGGCACGCTCGACCACGTGAGCAACGGGCGGGCGGCCTGGAACCTCGTCACGTCGGCCGTCGGCGAGGAGAACTTCGGCCCCGGCGGCCTGCCGAGCCCGGAGGAGCGCTACGCCCGCGCGGCCGAGACCCTCGACGTCGTCGGCGCGCTCTGGGACAGCTGGCAGCCGGACGCCCTGACGCTCGGGCCGGACGGGCGCGCGGTCCTCGACCCGTCGAAGGTCCGGCCGATCGACCACGCCGGACGGTACTTCACCGTCGCCGGCCCGCTCAACATCCCGCCGCTGCCGCAGGGCCGGCCGGTGCTGATCCAGGCCGGGCAGTCGGCGGCCGGCATCGAGCTCGGCGCCCGCTACGCCGAGGTCGTCTTCACCGCACTGTCCACGCTGGACGCCGCCCACGACTACACGAGCCGCGTTCGCGGCCGCGCGGCACAGCTGGGCCGGCGGCCGGGGCTGCCGCTCGTCTTCAGCTCCTTCCACGCCACGTTCGGCGCGACGGAGGCGCAGGCGCGCCGGCTGGTGCGCGAGCGCCACGACGCGATCGACTTCGAGGCGGGCCGGGCCCTGGTCGCCGACATGCTGGGCGGTGGCGTGGACCTGTCGGAGGTACCGCTGGATGCGACCCTGCCGGAGAGCGTGCTGCCGGACGTGTCCGGCGTGCACCGCCGGCGCGGGCGCGTGGAGATCTTCAGCGGGTACATCCGGCGGGGCTACACCCTGCGCGAGCTCGTCATCGCGGCCCAGGACACCGGTCACTGGAGCGTCGCCGGCACGCCGGAGCAGCTCGCCGACGCCGTGGAGGAGCGGTTCCGGGCGGGCGTGCTCGACGTGCTCTCGGTCGGCGGCCTGCACGACCCCGTCCAGCACGACTACGTCGTGAACGGCCTGCTGCACCACCTGCGCAAGCGCGGCATCGTCAAGGGCGACTACCTGGGCCCGACGCTGCGCGACAACCTCGGGCTGCCGCGGTGACCAGGAAGCGGGTGCGTCACCCGGGGCCGGTGTGATGGCAGGCGGCCCGGTGCTCGCCGCCGGTCATCGCGGGCTCGACGGTCGCGCAGAGCGTTCGCCGCGGCGCCTCCAGGGTGTTGTACAGCGGGCAGCGCCCCCGGAACCGGCAGCCGGTGGGGCGCTCGTCGGCCGCGGGCGGGTCGCCCGGCAGCAGGATGCGCTCGCGGCGCCGCTCGGCGTCCGGGTCGGGCACCGGCACGGCCGACAGCAGCGCCCGCGTGTACGGGTGCCGGGGCCGGGCCAGCACGTCGGCGGCCGGGCCGGTCTCGACCGTCCGGCCGAGGTACATCACGCTGAGCTCGTCGGCGATGCGGGCCACGACGGCCAGGTCATGGGTGACGACGAGGTACGCCAGGCCGAGCCGGTCCTGCAGCTCGGCCAGCAGCCCGAGGACGGCGGCCTGCACGGTGACGTCGAGCGAGGAGACCGGCTCGTCCAGCACGAGCAGGTCCGGCTCGACGGCGATGGCGCGGGCGATCGCGATGCGCTGCCGCTGCCCGCCGGAGAACTCGTGCGGGAAGCGCCGGGCCAGGCCCGGCTCGAGCCCGACCAGGCGCAGCACCTCGGCGACCCGCGCCCGGGCCCGGGCCGGCGGGCCGCCCTGGGCCAGCATCGGCTCGGCGATGACGTCGCCGACCGGCAGCCGGGGGTCGAGGCTCGCGAACGGGTCCTGGAACACCAGCTGCATCCGCCGGCGCAGCGCGGTCCGCTCGGCGCCGGTCAGGCTCGCGTCCACCGGCCGGCCGAACAGCTCGATCGCCCCGCCCTCCGGCGGCCGCAGACCCAGGATCTCCAGCAGCGTCGTCGACTTGCCGCTGCCGGACTCGCCGACCAGCGCGTGCGTGCGTCCGGGGCGCACGGTGAGGTCGACGCCGTCGACGGCGTGGATCGTGCCGCCGCGCGATCGCCGCGGCCCAGTCCGCCGGGCTGCCGTTCAAGGTGAACACGCTGGGCAGCCACTTCTTCATGCCCAGCCAGGACGGGTACCGCGACAACAGCGGCGACGAGGGGCGCTTCGATCTCGCGCGAGCGCAGCGGCTACTGGACGAGGCCGGCTGGAAGGCGAGCGCGGACGGCAGGACCCGCGCCAAGGACGGCGCGCCGCTGAAGCTGGTCTACGTCGTCAACGGCAACGGCAGCACCGACCTGCCGCAGCTCGTCCAGAACCTGCTCGGCCGGGCCGGAATCACCGTGGAGCTGCGCAAGGTGCCCGGCAACGACTACTTCGCCAAGTACGTCAACGTCGGCGCGTTCGACCTGGCCTCGTTCCGGCAGGTCGACAACGTGTTCCCGTCCCTGCTCTACCCGGTGTACCGCACCGGCGGCGACCAGAACTACGGCGGGGTCGCCACACCCGACATCGACCGGCTGATCGACCGCGCGAGCGCCGAGACCGACCGGGCCAAGGCCGTCGAGCTGCTCAACCAGGCCGACGTGCTGCTGTGGCAGGCCGGGCACTCCGTGCCGCTGTTCCAGACCCCGCAGATCTCGGCCGTCCGCCCGGGGCTGGCCAACTTCGGGGCCTTCGGGCTGCGCAGCGAGCGGCAGTACGTGGACGTCGGCTGGACCGGATAGCGTCAGGTCGCCCGCCGGCGGCGGCTGTAGGCGCGCACCCGCGCCCGGTTGCCGCAGTGGTCCGGGTCGCACCAGCGCCGGCTGTGGTTGCGGGTGGTGTCCAGGAAGCCGCCGGGCTGCGCCTGCTGCTCGACGCCCTCACCTGAGCCGAGCCCGTCCAGGGCCCCACCGTCCGTGGGTGACCGCCTATCATGAGGGCATGAACCGCCCGGCAGCTGCGTGGATCATGCTTCTCGCCTACGACAACGCGTCCGGCTCCCCGCGGCCCCAGGCGGCCCTGCGCGGCTGACTGCGCGAGCGCGGCATCGACTGGATGCCGTTCGCGGACGACGAGGTGCGCATCGACGTCTACTGCGGCCGCGACGAGTCCGGCCGCCCGAGCGGCTCGATCGTGCTGCGGGTCGCCGCGGGCGCATTGGAGCGGCACGGGCTCCATCCGGACCAGCCGCTGTCCCGCGTCGTCGGGCCGTCGCCGCCGAAGTGGTGGCACGCCGAGTGCGAGCGCCGCTGGGCCGGGCGCCGCTCGCTCACCTGGCGGGCCGGTCCGCGATGAACACGAACTCCAGGCCCGGCCGGTCCGGCGCCTCCCGCACATCCCGGACCCGGTAGCCGGCGGCGGCCAGGCTCGCCTCGACCTCGTCGCGGGCGCGGAAGCGCAGCGTCGAGTCCGAGGCGATCTCCGTGCCGTCGTCGAGAAAGCGATAGGTGTACCGGAACGACACGAACGGCAGCCGCACCTCCGTCACCTCGCGGCGCCGCTCCACCCGCCCGGCGCCGGGCACGTCGCGGGTCACCGGTCCGGCGTCCGCGGCCCACTCCTCCCACGCGCGCGCCTCGGGTCGCCGGGTCTCGAAGGCGAGCACGCCGCCCGGGCGCAGCGCGCTGCGAACGGCCCGCAGCGCCGCGGTCCAGGCCTCGTCGGTCAGGAAGACCTGGGCCACGTTGCCGGTCATCAGGGCCAGGTCGGCCCCGATCGCCGGCGCCGCCGCGGCGTCGCCGTGCACCCACGTGACCGCGCCGGACTTCGCGCGCGCGACCGCGAGCGAGGCCTCGGCCGGGTCGACGCCCACGACGCCGCGGCCGCCGCTCGCCAGCCGCGCCGCCAGCGCCCCGGTGCCGCAGCCGACGTCGAGCACGCGGCGGGCGCCGAGCTCGTCGGCCAGGGCCAGGTAGGCCGGCAGATCGGTCCGGGCGCCGTCGAACGCGTCGTAGACGCGGGCGAGTCGCGGATCGGCGAAGATGGCGTCGGGCACGGAGCGAGGGTATAGGGTTTGGGACGACATCGAGGTCTATGGAAGTCCGCCCCACGTTTCGGAGGCGCCGCCATGTCTCAGATTCTCCGTCTTCTCCGCCGCGTCGCCGGCGCCGCCACGGCCCTGACCGTGGCCTTCGTGATCGCGGGGGCGCCGAGCGCGCACGCCGCCGACACGGGCGCGCCGACGGTCCCGGCCGACTTCACCGGGTCCATCAACTGTGCCCTGGTGCTGACCCTGCACTGGACCGCCTCGACCGATGACGTCGGCGTCGTCGGCTACGACGTCTTCCGGTCGGTCGGCAACGAGCCGTTCGCCTTCGTCCGGACGACCCCGGCGACCTCGTTCTCGGAGTCGCTGCTCGGCGTCGTGAAGTACCAGGTCCGGGCCCGCGACGCGGCCGGCAACGTCTCCGGCTTCACCGCCGCGGCAAGCATCATCCCGCCGCCCTGCCCGTTCCCGACGGACCGGGAGGCGCCCACGACGCCGGGCGCGATCGGCGTCTCGGTCAACTGCGCCCTGATGGTGACGCTGAACTGGGGCGCCTCCACCGACAACGTGGCGGTCATCGGCTACGACGTGTACCGGTCCGTCAACAACGGGCCGTTCACGTCGGTCGCGACGACCCCGGCGACGACGTTCACGGAGGCGCTGCTCGGGATCGTGAGGTACGAGGTGCGGGCCCGGGACACCTCCGCCAACGTCTCCGCCTTCACCGCGGCCGTCTCCGCCGTGCCGCCGCCGTGCCCGGCGCCCGACACGCAGCCGCCCACGACGCCGGGGACGCCGAGCGCGTCGGGGACCACCCGCTCGTCCACCACGCTGGCGTGGGCCGCCTCGTCCGACAACGTTCACGTCAGCGGGTACGACATCTATCGCGCCTCAGGGGCTACGGGCGGCACCTTCGCGCCCGTCGGCACCGCCACGACCAACTCGTTCACGGACACCGGCCTGGCCGCGGGGACCACATACCGGTACCAGGTCCGGGCCCGCGACGCCGCCGGGAACGTCTCGGCGTTCTCGGCGGCGGTCACGGTCACCACGCGACGGGTCCGGTCGTGAGGGCCCGCGGGCGTTCCTACGGTCCGAGGTAGCAGGCCTTGACGACGTTGTAGAACGCGTCGCCGAACACGGCGTTGGTGCAGGCGGTCGAGCCGGCGACCGAGCGGTAGGCGAACGCGCCGTTGGCGCCGTAGGCGACGGTGCGGGTCCCGCTGAAGCCGCACGTGCCGTTTTCGGCGGCGCACTGCGTGTATCCGGCCGGGCCGCCGGTCGGGGCGGTGTAGCAGGACTTCAGCGAGCCGTAGGCGGGGTCGGTGCCGAAGGCCGCGCTCGTGCACGGCACCGGGCCGGCGGGCGCGGTCTGGTACACCAGCGTCCCCGCCCCGTAGGCCACGACCGCCGGCGCGGTAAGCGTGCAGACGCCGTGCTCGCCGGCACAGCGGGTGAACCCGGCCGGGACCGCTCCGGCCGGGAGGGCGGCGCGGGAGCTGACCGTCGTCGCGAACCGCGTGGTCCGGTTCGCCTCGGCGCGGAAGGTGGCGCCGCCGTCGGAGCTGTAGCCCTGGCCGCCGCCGGGGTACGGCGCCGAGTCGTTGTGCAGCATGCCGTAGCAGCCGGTGGTGTTGGCCGACTTCACGACGATGCCGTAGCGGGTGCCCGCCGTCACCGCGATGTTGGGGTAGACGGTGGCGTCCCGCGGCGCCCACCCGATCGAGTACGCGGGCAGCGTGGTGCTGTACAGCGCGTTGCCCGTCGGCTGGAACGAGGCGTTCGCCTGGTAGATCGAGATCTGCAGCCCGGCGTCGGGGTAGCCCTGCTGGTAGGTGGTGTAGGAGGCGGAGGTGAGCGTGCCGCCGCGCGACGGGACGAACGTCTGGATGCGGGCGATGTTCCGGCCGATGTCGCACCAGGACTGGTACCCGCCGACCCCGCCCGACTGGTCCTGGTCGGGTGACGGCTGCTGGGCGCCGGCCGACCCGGTGGCCAGGGCGAGGGAGAAGGTGGCCTGGCAGGTGATTGGCGCGATCGCGCCGTTCGCGCCGAACTCCAGCGGCGCCCAGTACGAGTTGGCGAGGGCCTCGTTGGGGTCCGCGTTGTTCCACAGGTCGCTCGCGTACAGGTAGGCCGTGCCCGTCGTGGTCGGCAGCGCCGAGACGAACGCGGGCTGGCCGCCGCAGGAGTTGGTCGTGACCTTCGTGGCGGCCGACCAGGGGCCGAGCGGGTTCGTGGCCGTGCGGTACGACGTGCCCGTGCCGGCGCAGTAGCCGCAGTTGGGGTCCGAGTAGGTGATGTAGTAGATCCCGTTGCGCTTGAACAGCGCGGGCGCCTCGGTGGCGGACTGGTGCAGGCGCGTGTAGCTGCCGGTGCCGGAGAGGTACGCCGCGTTGAGGCGCTCGACGACGATGTCGCCGGAGCTGCGCCAGTCGGTGTACGCCAGGTACGCCGCCCCGTCGTCGTCGACGAGCAGCGCGTGGTCGCCGTTGTTGACGCCGGCGACCGGCGCGTTGTTGTTCACGGCGAGCGTCGGCACGGCGACCTCGGTGAACGGGCCGATCGGCGAGGAGGCGGTGAAGACGCGATAGCCGACGCTGTTGTCGTAGACGTTCACCCACAGCACGTACTGGCCGGTGGCGGCGTTGCGGACCACGTGCGGCCGGAAGCAGCCGTAGGTGTCGCCATTGCAACGGGTCTGCCAGGTCGCGGTCGTCGGGTCGAAGAGGTAGCCGCGGTCCGTCCAGTGCACGAGATCGGTGGAGGTGTACACCTTGAAGCCGCAGAACGGGGTGCCGGCCTGCCGCCAGCGGTACCCGCAGTCGTAGCTGGTGCCGTAGAGGTGGTACAGGCCGTCGAAGAGCGCGATGTGCCCGTCGTGGGCGTCGACCGCGTTGCCGCGCGTGTCCAGCCGGGCGACCTGATGGCCGCCGGCGTCGAAGTTGGTCACCGTCGTCTGGTAGGCCGCGCTGGCCCGGCCGGGCGCGGCGACGGTGGCGAGGACGGCGGCCGCGAGGACGACGAGGGCGGCCAGGAATCGGTTCATGGGTTCTCCACTCTGGCGGGAGTGAAACGTTTAAATCGGCTTTCCTATGACGCAGGTTAAGAACCCAACGAATCAATGGCAATAGATGAGTTTTGTAAAATTTGCGCGCCCGGAGCCGTGGAACGGGATGGAACGCGTTGCCTGCAGGACGCAGCGGCCGGCGCCGATGTCAGCCGGTCCGAGGCTTGGAGGCGCACTTGCAGGTTCAGGTAAGGCGATACGCGGTCGCGGTGGTGGCCCTGACGGCGGGGGCCGTTCTGGTGGCGCCGCCGGCCCGGGCGGCGGGCGGCGGGCATGCCGTCCGCCCCGCGTCGGCGTGCGCGCAGTCGGCCGATCCCCACGCGGTCACGTGCGACATCGTCGACGGGCCGGCCGCCACCGGCACCGCGGCGACGGCGCTGAGCAATGCCCCGAGCGGGTACACGGCGGCCGATCTGCAGGCGGCATACCACCTCACCGATCGCAGCGCGAACGTGAACGGCGGGCTGATCGCGATCGTCGATCCCTACGACGATCCCTACGCCGAGAGCGACCTGGCGCAGTACCGCGGCCAGTTCAACCTGCCCCCGTGCACCACCGCGAACGGCTGCTTCCTCAAGGTGAACCAGAACGGCTCCCCGGCCAAGGCCGACCTGCCGGCCGCGAACCCGGTCTGGTGGAAGGAGATCTCCACCGACCTCGACATGGTGTCGGCGATCTGCCCGCTGTGTCACATCCTGCTGGTCGAGGCGAACGACAACCTCGACGCCAACATGTACGCCGCCGAGGACTACGCCACCGCGCACGCCAAGTTCGTCTCCAACAGCTGGAGCAACCCCGAGGACCCGAGCGACGCCGCCTGGGACGCGCACTTCGACCGGCCCGGCGTGGTGATCACCGTCAGCACCGGCGACACGGGCGCCGGGCCGCGGTACCCGGCCACCAACCCGCACGTCGTCGCGGTCGGCGGGACGTCGCTGACGAGGTCGGGCTCCGGCTTCACCGAGTCGGCCTGGGGCGGCGCCGGGTCCGGGTGCTCCGCGTTCGAGCCGAAGCCGGCCTGGCAGCCGGCGGTCGCCGGCTGCACCAAGCGGGCCGAGGCCGACGTGTCGGCGGTCGCGGAGCCGGAGCACGGTGTCGCCGTGTACGACGGCGGCTGGCTGGCCACCCCGATCGGTGGGACCAGCGTCGCCGCGCCGATCATCGCGGCCACCTTTGCGCTGGCCACGCCGCCGAGTGCGGCCGACTACCCGGCCTCCTACCTGTACGGCCACACCGCGTACCTCAACGACGTCAAGTCGGGCAGCAACGGCGGCTGCGGCGCGCCGATCTGCGCGGCCGGGCCCGGCTGGGACGGCCCGACCGGCCTCGGCACCCCCAACACGGTGGGCGCCTTCGCCTGGTACAACCCGGTGCAGTCCAGCGCGCCGGACCAGGCCGGGCTGGTGGGCAATCCCGTCAGTCTAAACCTGGCCGCGTACGCGTCCGGCGGCGTCCCGCCGTACCACTGGTTCCCCAGCCTCTTCTACACGCTGCCGCCGGGGCTGACCCTGAACAACAACACCGGCGTGGTCTCGGGGACGCCGAGCGGCGCCGGGTCGTACACCTTCTGCTTCGAGGTTCTCGACGCCTCGGCCCACGGCAACTGGCTCGACGACTGTCTGCAGTGGACGATCACCGACCCGACCGTGATCGTGCCCAGCATCGTCGGGGCCGGGCTGCAGGGCGCGCAGAACGCGCTGGGGGCGGTCGGGCTGCTGCTGGGCAACGAGACCGACAAGGACACGACCAACTGCGACCTGGCCGAGACCATCGGCTCGCAGAGCCCGGGCGCGGGCAGCGCGGTGCCGAAGGGCTCGTCGGTGAGCTTCACGATGTGGAAGCTCAAGTCCGGCTCGCACTGCCAATAGGTGTCACGAGACCGATGGCGCGGACCGTGGTGGTCCGCGCCATCGGCGATGTCGGGGGTCAGGGGTTGGTGGTCAGTGCACGCTGTGCCGGCGGCCCCAGAAGCCGGCGACGGCCCAGACACCGACCGCGGCCAGCACGACCTGGATGGCGAGCTCCATCCAGTCAATGCCGGACGTGTTGGCCACGCCCACGGCGCGGGCGATCGCCGTGCCGATGAGCGCGGCGACGATACCGATGACGATGGTGAGCCAGATCGGAATGTTCTGCCTACCGGGCACGACCAGGCGCCCCAACACGCCGATGATCGCGCCGACGATCAGCGCGGAGATGATGCCGCCGACGGCCATGTCACGCCTCCAGAGTTCCGGGGTTGCCCTTGTCGAGGCGTATGCCCCCTCCGGGGCGGAGTCAAACCGGGGTGGCCCGGTCGATCAGTGACCGAGCGACCGGCTGAAGTGGGTTACCGGTCGCTGCAGCCGTTCGCCGTCGACGGTCAGGTCCACCGCCTCGTTGTAGAACGCCAGGAGGCCCCGGATCGGGCCGACGGCGGGCAGCGGCTCCGCGTACGACCAGACGATGTTCGGCGGGGCGTCGCCCGGCTCCCGCAGCGACATGTACCCGGCCGTGCCCTTGTACGGGCAGCCGGTGCGCAGGTCCGCCGGCTCGAACAGCTCGAGGCGCACGTCGGCGCGCGGGATGTAGTACCGCGTCGGCAGCCCGGTCTCGAAGACCAGCACGGGCGCGCGGGTGTCCGCGACCGTCACGCCGCCGATCTCGACGGTCACATGGCGGCTGCTCGGGATCGCGTCGACGCGTTTGTGCGGGTCGCGGGGGTGGACGAAGATCTCCTCGTCCTCCTCGTACCAGTGTTCGGCCGCGGACCACGGGAGCGCGATGTACCGGGCGGCGTCCGGGCCGGTGCCGTCGCCGATGACGAGGTCGAAGCGCTCCCCGGCCGCGCGCAGCAGGTCGGTGCGCACGTCGGCCTCCGGGAAGGCGTAACGCGGCACCGGCGTCGGCGAGTCCCAGACCAGGATCGCCCGGCGCGAGTCGACGATCGTGAGGTCGCCGCGGCGGCCGCGGACCCAGCGCTCACTCGGCTCCCAGCGCGGTGCGACGGTCATGATGCCAGCCTAGACCGAGGAGGCGCTCGACGTCGGCGGCGAAGCGATCCAGGCCGCGGGCGCCGAGCACCGGACCCAGGCGCGCCTCCATCTCCTCGCGGATGACGGCCGAGCCGGCGGCCACCACGCGCTCGCCCTCCGGGGTCAGTTCGAGCAGCGACGAGCGCCGGTCGGCCGGGTTGTCGATCCGGCGCACCCACCCGCCGCGCTCGAGGCGATCGGCCGACTTGCTCGCCCCGCCCACGCTGATGCCCACCCCGTCGGCGATGTCCTGCACCCGGCAGCCCGGGGTCGCGGCGACGACCCGCAGCGGCAGCAGCGCGATGAGCAGCAGGTCCAGCTCCTCGCGCAGCCGGGCGTCGACCACGGCGAACAGCTCGACCTGCAGCCGCACGATCCGTTCGAACAGCTCGGCGAGATCAGTCATGTTGCTTCCTGGGAATATACATCCTGGGAATCATGTTTCGACAGTACATGACTGTTGTGCATGAGCTCATCCAGGACCAGCGCCGCTTCTTCGCCGAGGTCATGGGGGCCCGGCCCATCGCCCCCGACGTACGGCTCCGCGAGACGGACCTGGGCCTCGAGGTGACGATCACCGGCACCCGGCCGCGCGGCACCGTCCTGTGGGTGCACGGCGGCGCCTTCGTCGCCGGCTCCGCGCGCACCGCCGTCGCGCCCGCGGTGCACGTCGCCCGGGCCGCGGGCGCGCGCCTGCTGTCCATCGACTACCGCCTGGCCCCGGAGCACCCGCACCCGGCCGCGCTCGACGACGCCCTGGCCGCGTACCGGGCCGTGCTCGCGGCGGTGCCCGCGCACGAGCTGGCCGTCGCCGGCGAGTCGGCGGGCGGCACCCTCACCCTCGCGCTGCTGCTCGCCGCCCGGGACGCGGGCCTGCCGCTCCCGCGCGCCGCCGTGGTCCTCTCCCCCGCCAGCGACCTGACGATGGCGGGCGCGAGCCACCGCACCAAGTCGGGCGTGGACCCGGTGGTGCGGGCCGACCTGCTGCGGGCGAGCTTCGAGGCGTACCGGGCCGGCGCCGACGCCGCCGACCCGCGCATCAGCCCGCTCCATGCCGACCTGGCCGGGCTGCCGCCGACGCTGATCCAGTGCGGCTCGCACGAGGTGCTGCTCGACGACTCGACGCGCCTGGCCGCCCGCCTCGCCGCGGCCGACGTCGCCGTCACCCTGGAGGTCGCGCCGGGCATGGCGCACGTCTTCCAGGCCCGCGGACCGGAGCTCCCGGCGGCGGGCGCCGCCCTGCGCAGCATCGGCCGCTTCCTCCGCGAACACCTCGATGCGGCACCGTAAGGTCAACGGGCATGAGCGTTGAGATCGAGGTTGTACGCGAGGTCACCGACGAGGTCGTCGCGGCGTTCGGGCGGCTGCTCCCGCAGCTCTCGCGGTCCGCGGCGGCCCTCGACGCCGCGGCGTTGCGGGCCGTGGCCGGGGCGGCCGGCAACCACGTGCTGCTCGCGCGGGTCGGGGGCGGGATCGTCGGGACCCTCACGCTCGTGGTGTTCGCCATCCCGACCGGCACCCGCGCGTGGATCGAGGACGTCGTCGTCGACGAGGCGGCGCGCGGGCACGGCGTCGGGGCGGCCCTCACGCAGGCCGCCGTGCGCGTCGCGCGGGAGCACGGGGCGCGCACGGTCGACCTGACCTCGCGGCCGTCGCGGGAGGCCGCGAACCGCCTCTACGAGCGGCTCGGGTTCGAGCAGCGGGAATCGAAGCTGTACCGGCTCGGCTAACGCACCTCGAATGTCGTCGTGAGCTCGGCGGTCGAGCTGCCGCCGGCCCAGACGTCGAACGTCGTGGCGTCGAGGACCCAGTCCCGGACGGCGGCATGCCAGTACCGCCGCTGCTCCGGCCCGACCGTGAACGTCACGCGGCGCGTCTCGCCCGCGGCCAGGACGACGCGCGTGAAGCCCTTCAGCTCCCGGACCGGGCGCGAGGCGCGGCCGTGGCGCTGGTGGAGGTACAGCTGGACGACCTCCGGGGCCTCGCGCCCGCCGGTGTTGGTGACGTCGACCGACACGGTGACCTCGTCGTCCACCCCGGCCGAGCCCGCCGACACCGACAGGTTCGCGTACTCGAAGGTGCTGTAGGTCAGGCCGTGGCCGAACGGGAACAGCGGCGTGCTCTCCTCGTCCCAGTAGCGGCGGTACTGGTTCTGCGGCTCGTGCGAGCGCGTGTGCCCGTAGAACATCGGGATCTGCCCGGCCGTCCGGGGCCAGGTGAACGGCAGCTTCCCGCCCGGCGCGGCCGCGCCGAAGAGCAGGTCGGCGACCGCGTTGCCGCCCTGGCTGCCGGGGTACCAGACGTCCAGGATCGCCGGCACGTGCCCGGCCGCCCAGCGCAGGTCGAGCGGGCGGCCGTTCATCACCAGCAGGACGGTCGGCGTGCCGGTGGCCGCGACCGCCTGCAGCAGCTCCAGCTGTGCCCCGGGCAGCTCCAGCGAGGAGCGCGACGCCGACTCGCCGATCATGTTCTGGTACTCCCCCAGCACCACGATCGCGACGTCGGACGCGGCCGCGAGGTCCACCGCCGAGGCGAGCTCCAGGGCGGGGTCGAAGCCGTCGGGGTCGGCCGGGCGGTTGCCGCCGAACATGTCGAACATCGACGGGAAGACGCGCTGCGTCACCGGGATGCCCTGGGCGTACTCGACGCGGACCCCGTCGCCGGCCGCGCGCCGGATGCCGTCGAGGACCGTCACGGTCTCGTCGAGGTCGAAGTCGAAGACCCACGGGCCGATCGTGTCGCGCCGGGAGTCCGCGAGCGGCCCGAGCACGGCGATGGAGCCGAGCGCCGCGGCGTCCAGCGGCAGGACGTCGCCCTCGTTCCGCAGCAGTACCGCACTGCGCCGGGCGGCCTCCCGCGCAACCGCGCGGTGCTGCGGGTCGGCGAGGATCTCCCGGGCCCGGTCCTCGTCCACGTACGGCTCGTCGAGCACCCCGAGCCGCAGCTTCGCGGCCAGGATGCGCCGCACGCTCGCGTCGATCGCGTCCGCCGCCTCCGGCACCCCCGGCAGATGGTCGTAGGCGGGCTCCGACACGGCCATCTCCAGGTCGACGCCGGCCAGGACGCCCCGGGCCCCCGCGTCCGCCGGGTCGGCCGCGAAGCCGTGCGTCTCCAGGCTCTTGACGGCGTTGGCGTCGCTGACCACGAACCCGGTGAAGCCCCACGTGTCGCGCAGCACCTTGGTCAGCAGCCAGTGGCTGCCGGAGGCCGGGACGCCGTTGAGGTCCATGTAGGCCGTCATGATGTTGCCGGCCCCGGCCTCGACGGCGGCGCGGAACGGCGGGAGGTAGGTGTTCCAGAGCTCGTACTCGGAGATGTTGGCCTCGTCGTAGTCGCGGCCGCCCAGGGACGCGCCGTACCCGGCGAAGTGCTTCGGGCCCGCGATGATGCCGCCGCCCTGGAAGCCGCGCACCTGCGCCGCGGCGACGGCGGCGCCGAGGAAGGGGTCCTCGCCGGCGCCCTCGATGATGCGGCCCCAGCGCGGGTCGCGGGCGATGTCCACCATCGGGGCAAACGTCCAGTGGATGCCGACGGCGCGCGCCTCGCGGGCCGCGACCGCCTGGCCGCGCTCGATCGTCTCCGGGTCCCAGGAGGCGGCCATCGCGATCGGCACCGGGAAGATGGTCCGCAGCCCGTGGATGACGTCGAAGCCGAACAGCACCGGGATGCCGTGCGGGTTGCCCTCGATGGCGAGCCGCTGCAGCCGGTTGGTCTCGGCCGGGTCGGCCACGAAGAGCAGCGAGCCCACCCCGCCGCGGCCGAGCGCCGCCTCGACCGCCCGCGGCTGCTCGCCGGCGTCGACGCCGAGCGCGGGATCCACCTCGCCGGGGAGCTTGAAGTAGAAGTACTGGGTCAGCTGTCCGGCCTTCTCCGCCGGCGACAGCTCCGCAAGCATTGCCTCGATCCGCTCTTCGGTCATCCGGCCTACCTCACCTTCTTGATCGGCAGTACGACCAATGCGCCGACCAGCGACGCGACCCCGGCGCTGTACAGCAGCAGGGTGTAATTCTGGTTGTTCACGCTGCCCACCGCCAGCAGCGCCGCGCCGATGACGGGCGCCACGGTCTGCGGCAGCGCGTTGGCGATGTTGAACACGCCGAGGTCCTTGCCCGAGTCGTCCGGGTTGGGCAGCACGTCGACCACGAGCGCCAGGTCGACGCCGACGTAGATGCCGGACGCGACGCCCATCACCGCCTCCACGCAGTAGAACTGCCCGACCGTCGAGACGTGCGCGAGCGCCACGGTGCCGGCGCCGAACAGCAGCGTCGAGCCGGCGACGAGCATCTTGCGCCGCCCGGTGCGGTCGGAGATCCGGCCGGCGACCCAGCCGCAGGCGATCAGGGCGACGGTGTACACCAGCACGCCGACGGTCACCGCGGCCGGCGCCGCGTCCGGGTCCAGCCCGATCCGGTCCTGCAGGAAGAACAGCCGGAACGTGGTGAACATGTACGTGGCCAGGGTGATGAGGAACCGCGACGCCCACGCCAGCGCAAAGTCCCGGTGGACGACCGGGTTCACCCAGAACGTCGCGAGCCACTCCTGGACCAGCATCGGCGGCGGGCGTTCCGGCAGGCGCTGGTCGGGCAGGATGACGGCGAAGAGCACCATGGCGCCGATCGCCAGCAGCGCCGGCGCCACGAACATGACCACGACCTGGTGCTGGAACCGCTGCGTGACGTACGTGCCGCCGAGGATGCCGACGTTCTGCGCGATGCCGAGCAGGGCCGAGACCGAACCGCGCTGGAACCGCGGCACCTGGTCGGCGATGGTGGCGATGAACGGGGCCAGGGTCGCGTTGGCACCGAGCTGGGCCAGGCACCACCCGGCCGTGACGACCGCGACCGACTGGCCGAGCGCCATGACGAGCAGCGCGAGGGTCATGACGACGGTACCGGCGACGATCCAGGGCCTTCGGCGGCCGAGCCGCGACGTGGTGCGGTCGGAGAGCCGGCCGAAGAGGACGTTGCCGACGACGGCGAACAGCGCCCCGAACCCGGCGACCGTCCCCAGCGCGGACGTCTTCTCCTCGTCCGGCACGATCTGCTGCACCTTGACGCCGATGCCGACGATCGCCGGTCCCAGCAGCGCCACGTAGAAGACGAACTGGGCCACGATCAGCCAGATGACGTACCGTCGGCTGACCGGGGTCGTCGGCTCCGCGAACCAATGGTGCTCGCGCACGACCACACGCGCTCCTACCCGTCCGCCCGCGCGCTATGCCCCGAGGATGAACAGCGCTCCGGCTACGACCAGACCCCCCTCGACCAGCACGACGAATACGCGGTCGCTGATCCGCCCGACGATCTTCCGGCCGACCCACGCCCCGGCCAGCGTCGCCGGGGTCAGCGCGGCCCCGAAGAACAGGACCCGGCTCGTGAGGAGGTCCCCGGCCCCGTAGGCCGCGACCTTCGACAGGTGCAGCGTGACCGCCCCGGCCGCCTCGGTGCCGACGTACGCCGCGCGGGTCAGCCCGTAGGCGAGGAAGAACGGCGCGGTCAGCGGCCCGACCGAGCCCAGCAGCGCCGACCCGAGCCCGGACGCGGCCCCGACGGCGGCGAACGCCCGGTCCGGCGGCTTGCGCGGCGTCCGGCTCCACCGCCGCCAGGCCACGACGCCGATCAGGAACACGCCGAGCCCGCGCTTGAGCACGCCCAGCGGCGCGTGGGCGAGCAGCAGCCCGCCGGCCACCGCGAACGGGACCGCGCCGGCGGCGAACCAGCCGATCAGCGGCCAGCGCAGTTCGCGCCGGTTGAGCCACATCCGCGCGACGTTGCTCGAGATCTGGGTCAGCGTGAGGATCGGCACCGCGACCCGGAAGCCGAACAGCGCGGTGAACACCGGCAGGAGCAGCACTCCCCCGCCGAAGCCGGCCACCGCCGACAACACGGCCAGCAGGAACGCGGCCACCGACGCGATCGCCACGGTACCGATGTCTGCGCCAAGCATTCCGCCAGCCTGCCATAGCCAGTCACCCCAGCAGGGTCTGGCCGATCCACCCGCCTTCGGCGCAGCCGGGCGGGACGGCGAAGACCGCGGAGCCGATCGGCGTGATCCACTCGTTGAGCAGGTCGGCCTCGGCGAGGTTGCGCTGGATCGGCAGGAACTGCCGCGCAATGTCACGCTGGAACGAGGCGAAGATCAAACCGGCCTCGGCGGTACCGTCGGCAGCCGGCGGCTCGTCGTAGTTGTACGGGCGGCGGAAGATGCGCTGCCGGTCGTCGAGCACGTGCGCGCGGGCGGCGTGCGCGAACTCCGGGATGACCGGGAACCCGATCGCGTTCCTCGCCCGCAGGTCGAGCGGGTCGTGCTCGCGCCGCCCGGTGAGCGGGGCGCCGTCGGCGAGGCGGCGGCCGACGGCGAACTCCTTGCCGGCGGTATCGGCCGCGTCCCACGTCTCGAGCTCGGCCCGGATGCGGCGCAGCACGAGCGTCGTGCCGCCGGCGCGCAGCCAGTCCGGCCCCTCGTCCGTCCACACCGCGCCGGCGAACACGCCGGTGCCGGGGGGCGGGTTGGCCGTACCGTCGACCTGGCCGAGCACGTTGCGCTGGGTCACCCCGTCGTCCTGCATGCCGCGACCGCGCCGGAAGCCGCGCTGCACCCAGCGCACGGTCGCGAACGCCCGGGCGTCCTTGACGAGCATCCGCTGCGCGTGGGACACGGTGACCGGGTCGTCGGCGCAGATCTGCAGCAGCAGGTCCCCGCCGCACCACCGCGGCTCGAGCCGGTCGATGCCGAACGCGGGCAGCGGCCGCAGCGACTCGGGGCGCCGCGCCGCGAGCCCCGCGGCGTCGAACAGGCCCGGCCCGAAGCCGAAGGTGACGGTGAGCCGGGCGGGCACGGCGGCGAGCTCGGGCTGGCCGTCGGCGAGCGGCGGGGTGCCCCGGGCGAGCCGGGCGGCGTCGTCGGTGAGCAGCCGCAGGAGCCGCCCGAGCGCGGCCCGGTCGGTGCCGGGCCTGAGATCGAGGGCGACGAACGCGGCGTGCGCCTGGGCGGGCGTCTCGATGCCGGCCTGGTGCACGCCGTGGAACGGGACGACCTGCGCACCGAAGTCCACAGTGGACTCGCCGGGCCGGCCCGCGGCCACGGCGGCCGTGGCGCCGGCTCCGGCCAGCGCCAGGGCGCCGCCGGTCAGCAGGGCGCGCCGCCCGACTCGACCCGGCACGTCAGCCCAGGCCCGGCTGGTAGGACTCGTTGCCGCCGGCGAAGTCCTTGCCCAGGGCGGTGAACCGCACGGTCCCGCCGTCCTTCAGGGTGAGCGTGAAGGTGACCTGGTCGCCGGGCTTCACCGGGGTCTTCACGTCCATGAGCATCAGGTGGTCGCCGCCGGGCTCGAACTCGTGGCGGCCGTGGGCCGGGATGGCGAACCCGCCCTCCTTGGGCCTCATCGCCATCTTCCCGTCGACGGTCGTCGTCTCGTGCAGCTCCATCGCCGGCGACACGCTCGACGTGGCCGACACCACCACGACCTCCTTGCCGGTGGTGTTCACCAGCGTGCCGTACGCGGCCGACATCCCCGAGTCGGCCGTCTTCACCCACGGGTCCTGCATCACCAGCGAGGGTCCGGCCTGGACGGCCTCGCCGCAGCCGGCGAGCGTCAGAAGCAGAGCGGCACCGAAAATCCGCAGCGGCAACGACATCGGGACATCCTTTGTACCAAGTGGACAGTCACTGGGATAGTCGCCGCGGCATGGCCTAAAGTTCCCGGCATGCGTCGTATCACTCGCGTTCTCCTCGCCGCGGCCCTGCTCCTGCTGCTCGCCCCGGCCGCCCCGGCGTTCGCGCACTCCCGGCTCGTGGCCAGCGATCCCGCCGACGGCGCCGCCGTGCGCGCACCACTGAGCGCCGTCGCCCTGACCTTCAGCGACGGCGTCAAGCAGCAGTTCAGCACCGTCGTGGTCACGGGCCCCGACGGCGCGTCCTATGTGGACGGAGCCGCGCACGTGGCGGACCGGACCCTCACCCAGCCGCTCCGGCCGTTGCCGAACGGTGCGGTGAGAGTGGCCTGGCGCACGGTCTCCGCCGACGGTCATCCGATCGAGGGGCAGTTCTCCTTCAACGTCTCCGGATCGGCGGTGACGGCGACGAGCTCCGCCCCCGCCGCGGTCACCACGGACCCCGGGGCGGTGCCCTGGACCGTCGTCGTCGTCGCCGCCATCGTCATCGTGCTGGCGCTCGGCGCCGCGATCCTGGGCCGGCGGCGGCACATCAGCGGCGCTCGGCGGCGCGCCTGAGGAAGGCGTTGTACCGCGCGAGGTCGTCCTCCTCGCCCGTCGCCTCGGCGCGGTCGGCGGCGCGGTCGAGGCGGCGCTGCTCCCGTTCGTCGGCCCGGATCCAGCGCACGACGAGCAGCAGCAGGATCGCGACCGCCGGGATCTCGCCGAAGCCCCACGCCAGCCCGGCGCCGACGCGCTGGTCGTCGAGCAGGCCGCTCGCCCAGGCCGGGTGCACGGAGGCGTACCAGTCCGGCGCGATCACGGTCCGGGACTGCATGAGCGCGATGCCCAGGAAGGCGTGGAACGCCATGCCGGCGAAGTGCACGAGCACCAGGACCGGCGGCGCGACGGTCCGCCGGCCGGGGTCGACGCCGATGAGGACCGAGAAGAACAGGTACCCGCTCAGCACGAAGTGCACAAGCATCGCCAGATGCCCGACGTGGTACCGCATGAGGACGCCGAGCAGGTCGCTGAAGTACAGCGCGTACAGGCTGGTCACGTAGATCGCGAGCGCGACCACGGGGTGCGACAGCAGCCGCAGCGCCCGGCTGTGCACGACGAGCAGCAGCCAGTCGCGGGCGCCGCGGACCCGCGGGTCGGCGGGCGGGCGGAGGGTGCGCAGGGCGAGGGTCACCGGGGCGCCGCCGACGAGCAGGATCGGCACGAGCATCGCGAGCACCAGGTGCTGGGCCATGTGCGCGGAGAACAGCACGTACGCGTACCGCACGAACCCCGACAGGGTGAACGCGGCCAGCAGGGCCACCCCGCCGAGCCAGCTCGCGGTGCGGGCGACGGGCCAGCGGTGCCCGCCGCGGTGCAGCCGCCACACGCCGGTGCCGTAGGCGGCGGCCGCGAGTACCACCGCCGCCAGAAAGAAGCCGTCCGGCAGGGGCGGCCAGAACACCCGCACGGCCGACAGCGGCGCGGGCGCCGGGAAGCCGAGCAGCTCGGTGACCGGGTCGGGGTCGACCGGGTTCGACGGCACCGGGGTCGGGGTGCGGGACAGCGCGACGGCGAGCCCGAGCGTTGCCGCGAAGAGGACCAGTTCACCCGCGAGGAGGCGGCGCAGCGCGACGGGTGGCGTTTTCCGCCGGTGTACCGCACCGAAGGCCCCGGCCGCGACGAGCGCGGCGACCTTCCCGAGGACCAGCAGCCCGTAGCGGGAGTGCCAGAGCTCGCCGAACGCGCCCAGCCGCACCGCCGCGTTCGCGACCCCGCTGGCCGCGACGGCGACGAAGCAGCCCAGCGCCAGCCGGCCGTAGCCCCGCACGGCGACGGCGAGGACCGCGTCGGACCGCAGCGTGACGAGCGCGGCGAGGCCCCCGACCCAGAGCGCGGCCGCGACGATGTGCACGGCGAGGCTCGTGACCGCGAGCTGGTGGTCGCCGGCCCCGGCGGAGTGGCCGGTCAGCGCCGGCGGTACGAGCGCGGCGCAGGCCAGCAGGGCGACCGCCGCGGCGCCGGTCCGGGTCAGCACGAGCCGCGCGGCGACCGCCACGGCGCCGGCGAGCACCGCCTGGGCGAGCGCGGACCGGCCCTGCGCCACCGACCAGGCGAGGCTGCGCACCCCGGCGAACGTCACCTCCGGCACCGGCCGCCCGAGCAGGTCCGACAGCGTCAGCGGCAGCAGCGCGAGGCAGGCCAGCGCCCATCCGCCGGCCCACCACGCCGCCCGGCGCAGCATCCGGTAGGCGGCCGCGCCGAGCAGCGTCCCGTCGCCGGGGAGCAGCAACGCCGCCGTCACCGCGAACCCGGCGCAGGCCACGGCGCACACGTCGGCCGCCGCGCGGGCGAGCGGCAGGCCCCAGGCGGTGAACGCGCCGGGATCGGGCAGCCCGGCGATGGCGCGGCCGGTGACGCCGCCGCCCCAGCGCAGCGCCACGACGAGGGTCACGACGCCGGCGAGCGCGGCTGGTCCTCTGGCCCGGTTCATCACTGTGTTTGGTCGGTGGAACCGGCGCCGAAGTTCCCGGGAGAATCCTGTTCGGCGCCGTGCCGGGTCAGCGCCCGCCGACCACGGCCGCGTCGGGGCCGCCGCGCGTGGCGGTCAGCGCACGCCCACGACGGCCGCGTCGGGGCCGCCGCGCCACAGGACGCCGGCCTCGGCGTAGCCGGCGGACCGCAGCGCCTCCAGGTGCCAAGCGACCGGCGGCGTGTACTCCGCGGCGTGCCCGCTCGGGTAGATCTCGTGCCGCCGCGCGACCAGCGGTCCCAGTTCCGGCACCGTGGCCACGTGCGCCCACCACTGCGACCACGACAGCGCGGCCCCGGCGGCGTACCGGGCGTTGCGCGTCGCCTCCTCGGTCGCGAGCAGGTTCTTGGTCAGCGTCGGCAGCCCCTCGTCGGGCATGTGGTCGGCGTTGACGAACACGCCACCGGGGCGGAGCAGTTCGCGGATCTCGGCGTACAACCCCTCGATGCGCTCGCCGGGCAGCCAGTGCAGGGCCGTCGCGGTGAGCACCGCGTCGAACTCGCCCGCCGGCAGCGCGGCCGCCCATTCGGGTCGGGACAGGTCGGCGGCGACGATCGCGGCCCGCCCGGCCAGGCTGCCCCCGGCGATGGCCAGCAGCGCCGGGTCGAGGTCGAGCACGGTCGCGTCGACGGCCGCGAACCGGCGCAGGGCCCGCAGCGTGATCGACCCGGTTCCCCCGGCGAGGTCGAGCAGGCGCACCGGCCGGTCGTCGGCGGCGGTGGCGGCGACGGCATCGAGCATCGCGGCGAAGCGATGTTCGCGGTCGGGCATATACCCTTCCTGTTGGCGGTCCCAGCTCTCCTGCAGCGCGGTGGCGTCCACAAACGACAGTGTCATGACGAGCTCCCCTCGACGGCCACATTGCAACACTCTCGTACTTGCAAATATTTTGCAATAGTGTCCACGGCAATCGGTCATGGAGAGGCGGTGGCCTCGGCCGTGAACCAGGCGCTGAGTCGCGTCGCGCCCGGCTCGACGCTCGGTGAAGGCCAGGACCCGGCCGGCCGGCCGGTCTCCGATCCGGCCCACCCCCGCCGCTGACCCTGGCGCAGCTGACCGCGCTCGCCACCGACCCGGGCCTGGACGTGTGCGCGTCCGGCTGCGGCTGACACCGCGGCCGGGGGTCAGCGCGGGTCGGACTGGCGAACGCTCCGGGCGTGGATCAGGTTCGCCGACAGCAGCAGCTCGCGGTCGGCGAGCACCGTGGCGGTCGCGGCGTCGGCGAGGATCCGGTGGTTCTCGCCGAAGACCACGCAGCGGTCGGCCAGCGACGGCAGGGACTCCAGGTCGTGGGTGGCCAGGACGATCGTCTTGCCCGCCGCGCGCAGCTGCTCCAGCAGCTCGATCAGCCAGAACTGGGTGCGCGGGTCCAGGGCCGCGGTCGGCTCGTCGAACAGCAGCACCTCCGGGTTCATCACCAGCACCGAGGCGATCGCGACGCGCTTCTTCTGGCCGCCCGACAGCTGGAACGGCGCCCGGTCGGCCAGCTCGGCGATGTCGAGCATCTCCAGGACGTCGTCGACGCGCTGCGCGGTGACCGCCCGGTCCAGGCCCAGCTGCAGGCAGCCGAAGGCGATCTCCTCGCGTACCGACGGGGAGAACACCTGCGCGTCGGAGTTCTGGAAGACGAACCCGACCCGGGCGCGGAAGCCGTGGTTGAACTGCTCGTCCTCGAGCTTGTCCTCGGTGACCTCCTCGCCGAACGCGGTGAACGTCCCCCGCTCGGCGAACAGCAGGCCGTCGAGGAGCTTGAGGAGCGTGGACTTGCCGCAGCCGTTCGCGCCGAGCAGCGCGACCGTCTCGCCCCCGTTGACCTGCAGGCTGACCCCGTCGAGGGCCGGGAAGCGCTCCAGGTAACGGTAGTGCAGGCCGGTGCACTCGAAGACGACGCTCATCGGCCCACCCGGTGGTCGGCGACCAGCAGCGCGACGGCCAGGGCGACCACCGCGACGCTCCACACGGCGTCGGCCGGGCGCAGCCGGAAGCCGGTGAGGGTCCGGGCGTTGCCGGTGTAACCGCGGGCGGTCATCGCCTGGTGTACCTCCTCGGAGAGCTGGTGCGCCTTGCCGAACAGGGTGCCGGCGCCGGCCGCGACGAACCGGCGGCCCTCGGCGACCTGGCGCTTCCCAGTGTCGCCGACGAGGGTGCGGGCCTTGCGCGCGGTGTACATGTCGTCGACCGCGTCGAGCAGGAGGAACAGGTACCGGTACGCCATCCCGATGATGAGCACGAAGATCTTCGGCACGCCGAGCGCCCGCAGCGCGGCGAGCAGGCGCACCCAGGGCGTGGTCAGGGTGAGCAGCACGACGAGGGAGATCGAGGTCGCCACGCGCGCGACGATGATCCCGGCGCCGTGCAGTCCCTGCTCCGTGACACCGTGCGTGTGACCGTGCCAGTGCCACAGCGGCAGCAGTACGTCTCCGGGCGTGACGATCGACAGCGTCGCCGGGAGCACCACGATGCCGGTGAAGATCGGGATGAACAGCCAGACGCGCTTGATGAAGAAGCCGAGCGACAGCCCGGAGGCCACCGCCAGCGCGACGGTGGCCGCGTACGCGCCGGCCAGCAGCGGCAGCGAGTGCACCAGCGCCACCGCGACGAGCAGCCCGACCATCGTGACGAGCTTGACCCGCGGGTCGAACCGCTGCAGCAGGCCCTTGGCCGCGGCGATGTCGTCGGAGAACATCGCCTGCCGCAGCACGCCCGAGGCGCCCTCGAGGGTCTTGGCCACGAAGCTGCCCTTGCGCCGCTTGCCGATGCAGCCGCAGGGGCACAGCCCGACCTCGGGCTGCAGCAGCCAGGCCGGGGCCGATGCCGGGGCGGTCACGACCGCACCGGCGGCGCGTCGAGGTCGGCCGCCTCCCGCTCGCCGCCGCGCCGCCGCCCGATCAGCCAGGTGATGCCGAAGACGAGGCCGGCGACGACCACGACGCCGATCAGGGCGCTGAGGATGTACTGCCACCAGATCCCGCCCCCGTAGTCCGGCAGCAGCGTGCTGCCCCAGAAGCCGGTGTACTTCGCGAGGCCCTCGGGCACGGCGCTCAGCCCGTACTTGCCCAGGTCGAGGTCCCCGGGCGCGCCCTCGCCGAACGCCCCGCCCGGGGCGAGCAGGCCGAGCGGGCTGATGACGGCCATGATCCCGAGCGTGACCAGGGCCGCGCGCAGCGGGCTCACGGGCTTGCGCTGCACCTCGGCCTCGGTGAGCGGCACCTCGGGCGCGTTGATCCGCAGCAGCGGCACGTTGGCCCGCTGCAGGTACGCCACCACGCCGCCGGTCAGCACGCCCTCCACGACGCCGGCGATGACCAGGTGGGCGAGCATCATCGCGGGGATCGTCTGCGACAGGTGGAACGGGGCGTAGAGCGGGGTCCCGTCGGCCTTGTGGAACAGGTCCGGCTGGATGCCGAACTCGATCGCGGCCGCCAGCGCGGACATGTTCAGCCCGGCGTACGCCCCGGCCGCGCCCGCCCAGATCCGCCGGCGCGAGGTCAGCGCGGCGTTGCGGGTCAGCAGGCGGTACACCCCATAGGCCACGAACGGCAGGACCACCGCCATGTTGAAGGCGTTCGCGGGAAAGGCGAGGATGCCGCCGTCGCCGAAGAACAGGGCCTGGATGAGCAGGGCGATGGACACGGCTATGCAGGCCGCCCACGGCCCCAGCAGGATCGCGATCAGGCCGCCGCCGACCGCGTGGGCGGTGGTGCCGTCGGGGATCGGGATGTTGAACATCATGACCACGAACGAGAACGCCGCCCCGAGCGCCACGAGCGGCACGTACCGGCTCTTGACGACCTTCTTCACCTGGCGGGCCGACTGCCACCACAGCGGCAGCATCGCCACGCCGAAGACGGCGCTCGTCTGCGGACTGAGGTACCCGTCCGGAATGTGCATGATGTCCCTCCCCACCCCCGCGCCGCCCGCACGGCGCTTGTTGGCAGTCTCCTGCTATCGCAAGTTGTTGGCAAGAACGCCAGGCGTGCATGTGTTGTGATGGAGGCGACCGCCGGGCTAACAGTGGAGGTACCGATGGCCGGGGTTCGACGTCGTCTTCCCGGTGAGCTGAGCGCAACTTTCACGGCCTGACCTGGCCGTTCGACGACTCGTCGAAGCGCTTCCTGGCCATCGCCGGGCGGGCTTGGCAGGGTCGGGCCATGCGGATGCTCGCGATCGGTACGGCCCTCGCCGCCCTCGTCGGCGCCACGATCCTCGCGGTCGCCCCCGCCAGCGCCGAGTCCAACGGCGGCGTGCGGGTCATGCCGCTCGGCGACTCGCTCACCGAGGGGCTGAGCGTCGCCGGCGGGTACCGCATCGACCTCTGGAGCAAGCTCGTGGCCGGCGGGTACAAGGTCGACTTCGTCGGTTCGATGTCCAACGGGCCGTCCACCCTCGGCGACCACGACCACGAGGGCCACTCCGGCTGGACCATCGCGCAGATCGACGCGAACGTCGGCACCTGGCTGCCGGCGTACACGCCGCACACGATCCTGCTCCACATCGGCACGAACGACATCTACGGCAGCGACCCGGCCGGCGCCCCCGCCCGGCTGGCCACGCTGCTGGACCACATCACCGCCCTCGCGCCGGCGGCCGAGGTGTTCGTGGCCCAGATCATCCCGGTGTCGTGCTGCGACGCGACGGTACGCACGTACAACGCCGCCATCCCCGGCATCGTCCAGACCCGGGTCAACGCCGGCAAGCACCTGCACCTGGTCAACATGTACAGCGCGCTGACCACCGCCGACCTGCTCGACGGCATCCACCCCGGCACCGTGGGCTACGGCAAGATGGCGACGGTCTGGTACAACGCGCTGCTGTCCGTGCCCGGCAGCCTGGGCTCGCCCAACCCGGGAACGTCGTCGGCGAGCCCGTCAGGGAGCCCGTCGAGGTCGGCCTCGTCCAGCCCGCAGCCGGCCGGGGCGTGCCGGGTGACGTACACCGTCAACGCCTGGAACACCGGCCTGACCACGAACGTCACCGTCGCGAACACGTCCGCCGCCCCGATCAACGGCTGGGCGCTGGCCTTCACGCTGCCGTCGGGCCAGACGATCACCGCCGCCTGGAACGCCACCTACGCCCCGGCGAGCGGCGCGGTCACCGCGCGCAACGTCGGATACAACGCCGGCATCCCCGCGGGCGGGTCGACGAGCTTCGGCTTCCAGGCCACCCACACCGGCAACAGCGCCGCCCCGGGCGCGTTCTCCCTCAACGGCACCGCCTGCGCCGTCGGCTGACAACCCGCCGAGGCGCTACGCGACCGCCGCCAGGTGTACCGCCGCGACCGTGACCAGGCCGGCGCCGAACAGCGTGATGCCGCCCGCGGCCAGGACCGGGGTCAGCCGGCCCACCCGGCGCAGGGCGGCCAGCGAGCGGGCGTTGCGCGTGACGAGCGAGGTGCCGGCGACGGCCAGGGCGCCGACGGCGAACAGCACGACCGCCATCCCGAGGCCGAACGTGAGCACCAGCAGCAGCGCGAAGCCCGCGCGGCCCAGGAACAGGCCGGTGGCGAGCACCAGGAACGCCGACGGCGACGGGGTCAGGCCGCCGGAGATGCCCAGCAGCACCAGGCCGGGCCGTTTCCCGTGCTCGTGGTGGTGGTGCTCGTGCCCGTGGGCACGGAGGTGGCGGCGAAGCATCCAGATGCCGGTGGCTACGACGAGTACACCCGCGGCGATCTGCAGCCAGGTGGTGAGCGCCTCCATGCGGATCAGGCCGGACAGCGACAGGAAGGTCCAGGCCACGCCGATCACCAGGACCGACACGGTGTGCATGGCGGCGACCGACCCGCCGAGCCAGGCGGCGTCGCGGATGCGGCCGCGGGACCCGGCCAGGTACGCGGCGGCGAGCGTCTTGCCGTGCCCGGGCGTGACCGCGTGCCCGGCGCCGGCCAGGAACGCGAGCAGGAACGCGAGCGGGGCGATGCCGGGCGCGTGGACCAGGTCCTGCAGCCGGTCGGACAGGGATGGCACGGCCGCTCAGTGTGCCGAGCGCCGGTGATCGGCGGACGTCGCCCACGTGAACACTGACCCCGGGCCCGCATCAACATGTTGTTGACAAACAGATTGTTGAAGACGAGGCTGGGGCGATGGTACGAGGCCACGACCTGCCGCGGCTGCCGTGGCTCGCCGACGGGCAGCCGCACGACGCCTTCACGCTCATCCGGCAGGCGCTCTGGCTCGCCAACACCGACCGCGACGCGGTGGAGATCCCCGACGACCTGCTCGCCGCGATCGGGCTGCTCGCCGCGGCCCGGGCCGAGGTCGACCAGCTCGAGGCAGCGCTGCTGTTCGTGGCCCGCGCCGAGGGGCTGACCTGGAGCCAGATCGCGCCCGCGCTCGGGCTGCGGACGGCCCAGGCGGCGCAGCAGCGGCACGAGCGCGTGCTCGGGCGGCTCGAGCCGTGAGCGTCGTACCGCTCGCCGCGGCCGGCCCCGAGTGCGGCGGCAAGGCCCACGCGCTCGGCATCCTGCTCCGGGCCGGCCTCCCGGTGCCCGACGGGTTCGTCGTGACCGGCCCGGTCGACCGCGCGACCCTCGGCCGGCACCTCGGCGACCACCCCGTCGCCGTGCGCTCCTCGGGGCTGGCCGAGGACTCCGTCACCGCGTCGTTCGCCGGGCAGTACGAGACCGTGCTCGGGGCCCGCGGCGTCGACGCGGTTCTCGCCGCGATCGGGCGGTGCGCCGCCGGTACCGAACGGGCCCGCCACTACCGCGAACACCTCGGGCTCCCCGAGCGGCCGATCCCGGTCCTGGTGCAGGCGCTCGTCGCGGCCGACTCGGCGGGCGTGCTGTTCACCCGCGACCCGCGCGACGGCGCCGACGCGATCGTCATCAACGCCGCCGCCGGACCCGGCGCGCCGGTCGTCTCCGGCGCGGTGACCCCCGACGAGATCATCGTGACCGGCGCCGGCCCCGCCGAGTTCCGCGAGCTTGTCGCGCTGGGCCGCCGGTGCGAGGAGATCCTCGGTCGCCCGCAGGACGTCGAGTGGGCGATCCGGGGCGACCGGGTCTGGGTGCTGCAGTCGCGGCCGATCACCCGGCTCGGGGCCAGCCCCGGGCGCGCCCGCGGGCCGGCCCGGATCGTGCGCTCGGCCGACGACTTCGCCCGCGTCCGGCCCGGCGACGTGCTGGTGTGCCGCACCACCGACCCGGCCTGGACGCCGCTGTTCCGCGTCGCCGCCGGCGTCGTCACCGAGACCGGCGGGGTGCTGTGCCACGCGGCGATCGTCGCGCGCGAGTTCGGCATCCCCGCCGTCGTCGGCCTGGGCGGAGCCACAAGCAGATTCGCCGACGGTACCGTCGTGATCGTCGACGGCGCCGCCGGTACCGTCACGGAGGTCTCCTGATGCTCGTGCTGCACGCCGTGCGCCTCAAGGGGTTCGCCGACACCGCGACGATAGCGGCCAGGTTCCGCCTCGACCCCGGGCAGACCGAGGAGGAACTCCTCGACGCCGAGGCGTTCGGCCAGGTGGCCCGGTCCGCGTTCGCCGGCCTCAGCGGCTGGTCGCTCACCGAGCGCGGCCGCCGGCACAACGAGGCCCAGCTGCACGACGAGCTCGACCGCGCCGGCGCCCGCGCCGCCGTCACCGCGATCCACGACCGGTTCGTCCCGCTCAACGCCCGCGCCGCGGCCGCGTTCACGGCGTGGCAGCTCGACACCGACCGCAGCGTCGACGCCTTCCATACGCTCGCCGGCGCCCTGCGCGACCTCGAACGGGACCTGACCGCGCACCTGGACCGTTTCGCGGGCTACCACGAGCGGTTCACCGCCGCGCTGTCCCGCGGCGGGGAGTGGATCACCGGTGTCGAGGTCGACTCCTGCCACCGGGTGTGGTTCGAGCTGCACGAGGACCTCGTCGCCACGCTGGGCATCGCCCGCGCATAGGATCACCGGGTGCGCATCGGTGTCCTGCTCCTGCCCGCCGACCCGTGGCCGCAGACCGTCGCCCGGGCGCGACACCTGGAGTCGCTGGGCTACACGCACCTGTGGACTTATGATCATCTTTCCTGGCGGCGGTACCGTGACCAGGCCTGGCACGCCGCGATCCCGTGGCTGACCGGGCTCGCCGCGGCGACCTCCCGCATCCGCCTCGGCACGATGGTGACCTCGCCGAACTTCCGCCACCCGGTGACGCTGGCCAAGGAAGCGATGACGCTCGACCACATCAGCGACGGCCGCCTCACGCTCGGCATCGGCGCGGGCGGCACCGGCTTCGACGCCACCGTCCTCGGCGGCACGGCGCCGACGCCCCGGGAGCGCTCGGCCCGGTTCGCCGAGTTCGCGGAGGTCCTCGACGGCGCGCTGCGCGAGCCCGCCTACAGCCACCGCGGCCCGCACTACGCCGCCGACGAGGCCCGCACCTACCCCGGCTGCGTCCAGCGGCCCCGGGTCCCGCTGGCCATCGCGGCCGGCGGCCCGAAGGCGCTCGACCTGACCGCCCGCATCGGCGACGGCTGGATCACGTACGGCGACCCGAACGGCGAGGACAAGTCCGGCGCCGCCATCGAGGCCGCCGTACGCGCCCAGTCCGCGCAGCTCGACGAGCGCTGCGCGGTGCACGGCCGCGACCCGTCGACGCTCGCCCGGTACATCCTCACCGGCGAGACCCCGGACCGCCCGCTGGCGAGCGTGGACGCGTTCGAGGACTTCGCCGGCCGCTACGAGCGGCTCGGCTTCACCGACGTCGTCTTCCACGACCCGCGCCCGGGCGACCCGGTCCTGACCGACGACCCGAAGATCGTCGAGGCCATCGCGGAGCGCTATTTCTGACGTGCCAGGCCCTCTCCGATGCGCTCCGCCGGGGTCGGGCCGACCCGCTCCCCGAGGACCGCGGCCAGGTCGCGCAGCTCCGTCTCGGTGAGCCCGGTGTTGAGGGCGATGCCGAGGTGGGACCGCAGCTGCGGGTCCACGCCGTCGAGGGCCTCGCGCAGCCGGAGCAGCTCCCCGGATGCGGTGAACGCGGCGATGGGCCCGATGGCCCGCCGGCTCGGGCTGAGGGTCACCGCTGGTTCGCCTGCTCGTAGTCCTCGCCGGTGACCGGCTCCAGCCAGGTGGTGGGGTCGCCGCCGTCGGGCCTGGCCTCGAGCATGGCCAGGTGGCTCATGAACGTGCCGGTCGCGGCGCCGTGCCAGTGGTCCTCGCCGGGCGGGCAGACGACTGTCTCGCCGGCGTGGATGCGCAGCACCGACCCGTCGCGGGTGCCGACCAGGCCGACGCCCTCGGTCACGTGCAGGGTCTGCCCGACGGCGTGCGAGTGCCAGTTGGTCCGGGCCCCCGGGGTGAACCGCACGAGCGCGACCGTCAGGCGCGACGGTCCGGTGCCGTTGTAGATCGGCGTCATGTAGACGTCGCCGGTGAACGCCTGCGCGGGCGTCTTCACAGTGGGACGTACAGGTAGCAGCTCCATGTTGTCCATGGAACCGGCTCGTGCGCACCGGCGGGAGGGTTTGCCGTAGCAGGTAATGACAGAACCCCCATGCCGTTCACCCGGCGCCGTACCGTGACGGGCATGGACAACCAGGGCGACGTGCGCGAGTTCCTGGCCGGCCGGCGCGCCCGGATCACCCTCCGGCAGGCCGGCCTGCCGGACTTCGGCGGCACCCGCCGCGTCGCCGGGGTCAGCCCTGACTACTACACCCACCTGGAACGCGGCAACCTCTCCGGCCTCCTCGACGCCATGACCGACGCCCCCGCGTTCGTGCGCAACGGCCGGCCCTGTACTCGCCACCGGTGAGCGGCCCGCGCCCGCGATGGTGGCCGCCAGCCGGATGTACACGGCGACGAATGTCCATACGATCGCGGTATGGGTCTGTTGAGCAGGTGGCGCGGGCCGCAGCCGGTGAGCGGCGTGCGGTGGCGGAGCCTTCGTCCTCAGGACCGTGAGGCCATCATCGAGCTGGCCGGGCTGAGCGTCGCCGCCGACGGAGCGACCCAGGCAACGTACGCGCCCGAGTTCTACCTCGGCATGTTCGGCGCCCAGAGCGTGGGCGGCTTCGCCGGGGAGCAGCTCGTCGCGGCGGCGGCGCTGCCCACGCGGCTCGAGCCGACCATCGAAGGTCATGTGCATCCGTCGTACCGGGGACGCGGGCTCGGCGGCGCCGTGCTCGACTGGGCGCTGGCCCGGGTCCCGGCGGACGCCGTCGTGAAGGCCCCGGCGTTGACGGCGGAGAAGCAGCGGCTGTTCGAGAGTCGCGGGCTGCACCTCACCGCGGCCCTGGACCGCATGTGGCGGCCGCTCGGCGAGCCGGTCGAGATCGCCCCGCCGCCGCCCGGGGTGAGCATCGCCGCATGGGACGACGCGGACGGCTTCGGCGTGTACGCCGAGTCGTTCGCGGACCGGCCGGACAGTCCCTTCGCCCCGTCGGAGCGGCCCGGCCGGTCGTTCGAGGACTGGATGAGGTGGACCGGTGACATGGAGCTCGACGAGTCGCTCTCGTTGCTGGCCCGGGATGAGGAAGGCGCCGCGGTCGGCTTCGTGACGTGCTGGACGGGCGGGCCGGTGCAGGCCGGCACGGTCCCGGCCTGGCGGCGCCGCGGGCTCGGGATCGCACTGCTGAGCGCCGCGATGGCCGCGGTGGCGGCCCGGCCGGACTACGAGGAGGCCGCGGAGATCAGCGTGAACGCCGACAACGTCGCGGCCGTCCGGCTCTTCCGGCGCTGCGGGTTCCACCCCGACTCCCGCGAGGCGTACTTCACCGCCCGGCCGGAGACACAGCGGCGGAGGTGATTCGCGGCCCGGGACGCATCCGGCCGCGCGTCAGTCTCGCGCTTTCGCAGATTCCGTGTAATCCTATGGGTTAAGTAGACCTTCGGTCGAAGGGCCTGTACGGTTGCGGAACCACAGCTACGACGTCGAGATCGTCGGCGCCGGCGTGCACGGCCTGACCGCCGCGTACCACGTGGCCCGCCGGGGCGCGTCCACGGTCGTCTTCGAGCGCGGGCGCCGCGCCGCCGGGCCGACCGGGCTCAACCTCGACGGCACCGCCATCGGGGTGTGGGGCGAGCACGCCGGGCCCTACCGGACCGCGCTCGCGTACGCGGCCCACGCCGCCGGCTTCGGCGCCGCACGAATCCTGGGCTGAGGCGATGGACGCCGACGTCGTGGTGGTGGGGGCGGGGCGATGGGCGGCGCCCACACCACGACGCCGGATGCGAACTTCGTGCCCGACCGCCACGGCCCGCTCGTGGTGGCGACGGGCTTCTCCGGCCACGGCTTCAAGTTCACCCCCGCGATCGGCCGCATCCTGGCCGACCTGGCCCTGGACCGCTGAGAGGAACCACATGAGCACCACCCCCCTGGCCGTACTGGATCTGATCCCGCGCAGCAGCGGCGACGACACCGCGACCGCCGTGGCCAACGCCATCGATCTGGCCCGGCAGTCCGAGCGCCTGGGCTACCGGCGCTACTGGTTCGCCGAGCACCACCTCAACCCGGGCGTGCTCGGCGCCTCCCCGGCCGTCTCGATCGCGCTGGTCGCCGGGGCCACGAGCACCATCCGGATCGGCTCGGCCGGGGTGCAGCTCGGCCACCGCCAGCCGCTGGCCACCGTCGAGGAGTTCGGGCTGCTCGACGCGGTGTACCCGGGCCGGCTCGACCTGGGCCTGGGCCGTTCGATCGGGCGCCAGCAGCCGGCCGCGGACGGCAACGGCGCGGGGCAGCCGACGGCCGCGGCGGTGTCGGCGTACACGGCGAACCGGGGCGGCGCCGATCACGCAACCGAGCAGCGCACCGGCAACGGGCTGCTGCTGCCCAAGCAGTTCGACTTCAGCCGCCTGCTGGCCACCTCGGCGACGAAGGTGGCCACCCAGCTGCACCTGCTGCAGCAGCCGGGCGCGTACACCCCCGGCTACGACTCCCAGATCAGCGACATCCTTGCGCTCCTGGCCGGCGCCTACGTCTCCCCCGACGGGGTGGCGGTGCGTGCGTACCCGGGCGAGGGCGCCGCGCTCGAGGTGTGGATCCTGGGCGCGTCGGGCGGCTCCAGCGCGACGGTCGCCGGCGAGCGGGGCCTGCGGTTCGCGGCGTCCTACCACCACAGCCCGAGCACCGTCATCGACGCGGTCGACGCCTACCGGGCCGCGTTCCGCCCCTCGGCGGAGCTGGACCGGCCGTACATCTCGGTCTCGGCGGACGTGGTCGTCGGCGAGACCGACGAGCACGCGGCCGTCCTCGCGTCCGGCTACGGCCTGTGGGTGCGCAGCATCCGGGCCGGCTCGGGCGCGATCCCGTTCCCGACGCCGCAGGAGGCGGCCGCGCACGAGTGGAGCGCCGAGGACCGCGAGCTCGTCCGGGACCGGGTCGAGACCCAGTTGGTCGGCGCGCCGGCGACGGTGGCCGACAAGCTCGAGCAGCTGCGCGACGCGACCGGCGCCGACGAGCTGGCGATCACCACGATCACCCACGACCACGCCGACCGGGTGCGCTCCTACGAACTGCTCGCCGCGGAGTGGGCCCGCCGGGGGCACGCGTGACCACCGTCGACGTCCACACCCTCGAAGCCGGGCCCGCTGCCCCTCACGGTGCAGCGGAGCCCCGCGGCGTGACCGGCTCCCGGGCCGGCCCGTAGCGGCCGGCCCGGACCAGGGCGCTGAGCAGCGTGTCGTCGATGACCTCGCGCTGGGCGTCGCTGCCTCCGAGCCGGACCCACTCCCCGGTGCGGCGGGAGATCAGCTCGACGGTCAGCGCGTAGTCCCCGTTCACGTACGCGCTCAGCGCCCGCACGAGCGCGGCGACGAGGTCGAAGGCGGGGCCGGTGCGGCCGGTGGCGTACCGGCGCAGGGCCTCCAGCCCGGTCAGGTCACCCGCGGCGGCCAGCGCCAGGGCGGCGTGCAGGGCGATGAACGCGGTCCGCGGCTCGCGCAGCAGGCCTTCCGGCACGGCGCCGAGCACCGCCTCGATCGGCACCGGCTGCGGCGGCGCGCCGAGCACGTGGCAGCGCCACAGCAGCGACGCCGAGTCGACGAGCGCCCGGACCCCGCTGACCGACCGCGGCGACAGCCGGCCCTGGAGCCGGGCCGACACGCCCTCCCAGCGCTCCAAGGCGATCTCGTGCAGCGCCGCGTGCCAGGAGTAGTGCGCGCCCTGCAGCGCGGCGCGGCCCGGGCCCGCGATCCAGGCGTCGAGCCATTCGAGGCCGGCGCGGTGGTCGCCCGTCTCGTAGTACACGTGGCTGCGGGCGTGGGCCGCGTGCCCGCCGGCCGGGTCGGCGGCGAGAGCACGGTCGGCGAGGTCGGCGCTCTGGGCCCAGCGGTGCTGCTCCTGCCGTACGAACGCCAGGAGGCCGAGGTACCACCAGTCCTCGCCGTACACCGGGGCGAGCCGCTCGACGATCGCCCAGGCGTGCTGCGGCACCTGCGTGGCGCCCCCGAACGCGATCGTCGGGACGCAGGCGTTGACCACGAGCGCGTCGCGCGGGAACTCCTCGATGTGCGCGAGCAGCCCGGCCGGGTCGTTGGCCCGCACGCGCCCGGCGACGGCCCGCAGCAGGCTGCCGGTCCGGGCGTCGCTGCGCACCCGCGCGGCCGCCTCGGCCTCCTCCAGCGCGGAGCGCGCGTCGGCGCCGATGAGCCCCTCGACGGCCAGCAGCGCGCGCACGGTGTGGGCGAGCGCGAACGACGGGTCCTCGGCGATCGCCGCGGCCAGCGCCTCCTCCGCGCCCCGCTGGACGCGCAGGACCCGCCGCACCGCGTCGTCGAAGTGCTCGGCGGCGGGCGCGGTGGCGAGGACCGGCAGCCCGTACTGGTCGCGGCGGACCAGCCGGGCCGGGCCGCGGCGCGGTGAGGGCGTGTCGCCCAGCCGCTCGGCGAGGGCGAGGGCCTGGGCCCGGATCTCGGGGACCGCGGTGCTCTCCAGCAGCTGGCCGCGGCGCGTGCTCCCGAGCGTCCACAGGCCCGGGACCCGGTTGCCGTAGGCGTCACGCAGCTGCCCGTCGTCGGTGGTGGCCCAGCCCATGCCCAGGCTGCCGGCGGTCACGTACCCCTCGGCGAACAGCTGCTGGATGAGCGGGTTCGTGGAGCCGGCCAGGTCGGGGTCGGGCCCGGTGGTGTTGACGATCCAGCTGCCGGGCTCGGCGACGGCGATGGCGACCGAGGGGTGCTCGGTCGCGATCACGAGCCGGCCCGCGGACCGCAGCCCGGCGATGGCGTCGGCGACCGCGGGCGCCATGCGGTGCCGGGCGTTGTCCCAGCGGCGCAGGTCCCGGCGCAGGAACTCGCGCCGCTCGGCCTCGGGCAGCGCGGCCCAGATCGCCTGCGTGTGGGGGCGCATGCCGTCGATCGCCGGGCGCCAGTCGCCGGTCGCCGCGATCGACTCGCGGACGCGACGGTGCATCAGCCGCCGCAGCTGCTTGACGGTCGCGGGCAGGTCGGTGCCGTCCAGCGGCATCGGCGCCCGGACCTCGCGCGTGTGCGCGAACGGCAGCAGGCCGTTGCGCGACGTCGCGGTGATCGTGCCCCGGGTCCGGGCGCCGAGCGACACGGCCACGTCGACCGCGGTCAGCCCGGTGCCGACGATGAGGACCGGGTCGTCGGGCCCGACGTCGTCCAGCGCGCCCGGCCGCCACGGGTCGGCGACGAACCGTGGCTGATGGCGCAGGCGGCGCGGTACCCACGCCTGGGCCGGCGGCTCGATGCCGATGGCGAGCACGACCTCGGTCGCGACCACCGGCGCGGCCCCGTCGATGGTGATGCTCCAGCCGTCCGGCGTGCGGTGGACGCCGTTGGCCCGGCCCCGGATCAGGCGCACGTCGGCCAGGTCACCCCCGGCCGCCTCGGCGGCCAGGGCGGCAAGGTAGGCGCCGTAGGTGGCGCGGGGCGCGAACTCGTCGGCCGGCACGCCGCTCCAGCGCGTGAAGTGATCGGGCCGGTCGGGCCAGGCGCTCATCGCGCTCGCCCGGACGTTGAGCAGGTGCGCCGGGTCAGGCGTGCGGTACGCGGTGCCGCTGCCGATCTCGCCGGGGCCGCGGTCGATCAGCGCGACCCGGAGCCGGGCGGGCGCGAGCCGCGCCAGGTGCGCCAGGACCAGCGCCCCGGCCGCCCCGCCGCCGACGACCGCCACATCGACGTCACTCACGTTCCACCCACTGTCTCGACTGACTGGATAGGAAATGCTAAGCCCTGACCCGCCGGGACCCGTCGGCGGTTTGAGTAAGTAACCTACTTCTCCTATGTAAGTAGCCGGGTTTAGGGTCGGGGTCATGACCGTCACCGACGAACTGCTGCGCAACGCCGAGCGCTACGCCGCCGCCTTCGACAAGGGCGACCTGCCGCTGCCGCCGGCCCGCCACGTCGCGATCGTGGCCTGCATGGACGCCCGGCTCAACCCCTACGGGCTGCTCGGCCTCGATGAGGGCGATGCCCACGTCATCCGCAACGCCGGCGGCGTCGTGACCGCGGACCAGCTGCGCAGCCTGGCGATCAGCCAGCGGCTGCTCGGCACCACCGAGATCATCCTCATCCACCATACCGGGTGCGGCATGCTGACGTTCACCGACGACGAGTTCAAGGCGGCCATCCAGGCCGAGGTCGGCATCAAGCCGTCCTGGCCGGCCGAGGCGTTCGCCGACCTGGACGAGGACGTCCGCCAGTCGATCCGCCGCATCGCCGCCGACCCGTTCATCCCCCACAAGGACTCCGTGCGCGGGTTCGTCTACGAGGTCGAGACGGGCCGCCTCCGCGAGGTCGCCTAGAACACATTTTTCCTATCGATTTAGTCGACTATGGTTGCCGGCATGACCGAACCGAGCAACTCCCCCGAGCCCGATCCGTCCCAAGAGCCCCGGCTGCCCGCGCGAAGGCGCAGCCGCTGGCCGTGGATCGCCGCCGCGGCCGCCGTCGTGGTCGTGGCCGCCGTCGTGGCGGTGGCCGTGACCCGGGGCGGCGACGACGACAGCGGCGGCAAGGCCGCGAAGACCGTGCGCATCGGCGTCACCGACGCGTCCCAGCCGTACTGGAAGACCTACGCGGACCTGGCCCACCAGCGGCTGAACGTAACCGTGCAGTTCGTGAACTTCAACGACTACAGCCAGCCCAACCCGGCCCTGAAGGAGAAGCAGCTGGAGCTCAACGAGTTCCAGCACATCCAGTACCTGGCCAACTACAACGCCATCGCCCACGACGACCTGCAGCCGATCGGTGCGACAGCCGTTTACCCGCTGCCGTTGTACTCCCTGAACTACTCGTCGCCGGCGGCGATCCCGGCCGGCGCGAAGGTCGCCATCCCCAACGACGCCATCAACCAGGCCCGCGGGCTGCTGGTGCTGCAGGCGGCCGGCCTGGTGACGCTGAAGAACGGCGGCACCGCGTTCTCCAGCGCGGCCGACATCGACACGAAGAAGGTCGACGTCGTCACGCTCGACGCCTCGCAGACCGCCGGGGCGCTCAAGAGCGGCTCGGTCGCCGCGGCGATCGTCAACAACAACTACGCCACCAGCGCCGGCCTGCCCCGCACGGCGGCGGTGTTCCAGGACGACCCGGCGAGCTCGAGCGCGGCCCCGTACGTCAACATCTTCGTCGCCCGCGCGGCCGACAAGGACAACCCGACCTACCTCGAGCTCGCCGAGCTCTACCACGAGGCGACGGTGGAGCAGGGCGTGCAGCAGTCCAACGGCGGCACCGCCGTCTTCCGCAAGGTGGCCCCGGGCGAGCTGCAGTCGCTGCTCAAGACCGTGCAGGACCAGGCCGTCGCGGCGGGCAAGAAGTAGACCGTGCCGCACGTACGGCTCGACCAGGTCACGAAGGCCTTCACCCGGGGCCGCAACGGCGCCCGGGTGCTCGCCCTGGACGACGTCAGCCTCGAGGTGGCCGAGGGCGAGGTGTTCGGCGTCATCGGCCACTCCGGCGCCGGCAAGAGCACGCTGATCCGGCTCGTCAACGGCCTCGAGGCGCCGACGAGCGGGCGCGTGTTCGTCGGCGGCCGCGAGATCTCGGCACTGTCCGAACGGGACGTTCGCGGGGTCCGCCGCGACATCGGCATGATCTTCCAGCAGTTCAACCTGTTCCGCTCCCGGACGGTGGCGGGCAACGTGGCGTACCCGCTGAAGGTCGCCGGCGTGCGGAAGGACGAACGGGACCGGCGGGTGGCGCGGCTGCTCGACTTCGTGGGGCTGCTCGACCGCGCGCACGACCATCCGGAGCAGCTCTCGGGCGGGCAGAAGCAGCGCGTCGGCATCGCCCGGGCGCTCGCCACCGAGCCGTCCCTGCTGCTGGCCGACGAGGCCACCAGCGCCCTCGACCCGCGCACCACGGCCGAGGTGCTGGACCTGCTCGGCCGGGTCAACCGCGAGCTCGGGGTGACGATCGTGCTCATCACCCACGAGCTCGACGTGATCCGGGCCGTCGCCGACCGGGTCGCGGTGATGGACGGCGGCCGGATCGCCGAGACGGGCACGGTGTACGACGTGTTCGCCCGGCCCCGCAGTACCGCCGCCGCGGACTTCGTGCGGGGCGCCCTGCGGGACCGGCCCTCGAAGGAGACCCTGCAACGGCTGCGCCGCACGCACAGCGGGCGCCTGGTGAGCGTGGCGATCCGCGACCGGACCGGTCTGCACCTGGTCCGGACGTTCACGGCGCACGACGTGGCCGCGGACATCGTCTTCGGCGGCATCAGCGAGCTGCAGGAGCGGGCGGTCGGCAGCCTCACCTTCGAGCTGACCGGCCCGGCCGAGGGCATCGACGCGGCGCTGGCCGCCCTGCGCGCCGAGGGCATCGACGTGGCCGAGGAGGACTGACGTGGACGAGTTCGTCACCAACCTGCCCGTGTTCCGCGACGCGATCGGGCAGACGTTCTACATCGTCATCATCTCGGTCGTCGCCGGCGGCCTCCTGGGCCTGGTGCTCGGGCTGGCGTTGTACGCCACCCGCCCGGGCAGCCTGCTGTCCCACCGCGCGGTCTTCATCATCATCAACATCCTGGTCAACGTCGTGCGGCCGATCCCGTTCGTCATCTTCCTCACCGCGATCCAGCCGCTCATGCTCGTCGCGATCGGCACGACCATCGGCACGAACGCGGTCACCTTCGCACTGTCGCTCGCGGCCGCGTTCGCGGTGAGCCGCATCATCGAGCAGAACCTGCTCGCGGTCGAGCCCGGGGTCATCGAGGCGGCGCGCGCGGCCGGCGCCCGCCCGATCAGCATCCTGCTCACCGTGGTCGTACCGGAGGCGCTGGGCCCGGTCGTCCTCGGCTACACCTTCATCTTCGTGGGCGTCGTCGACATGTCCGCGCAGGCGGGCCTCTTCGGAGGCGGCGGCCTCGGCGACTTCGCGGTCACCTACGGGTCGCAGCGCTACAACTGGCCGGTCGTGTACATCACCGTCGCCACGATCATCGTGATCGTCCAGGCCGGCCAGTTCCTCGGCAACGCCCTGGCGCGGCGGGCCCTGCGCCGCTGAGACCGCGCTACGCGAGGGCCGCAAGCACCTCGGCGGTGCAGCGGACGGCGTCGGCGTACAGCGGCCCGGTGAGCTCGGTCGCGGCCCGCTGAAGGTCCATGGTGAACGCGGCCGTGGCGTCCTTGACGAGCGTCACGCCGTAGCCCAGCTCCATCGCGTGCCGGCCGGTGCCCTCGACGCAGCCGGGCGCGGTAAGTCCGGCGAGGATGACGTGCTCGATGCCGTGCCGGCGCAGGAGCAGGTCGAGGTCGGTGTGCACGAAGCCGTTCATGGCCCAGTGCTCGCCCGCGACGACGTCGCCGGCGCGCGGGCCGAGCTCGGGGTGGAACTCGCCGCCCGGGGTGCCGAGCTCGAACAGCCGCGCGTCGCGCAGCATGGCGTGCGGGCGCGGGGCGTGGGTCCAGCCGTCGACGTCGCCGGGGCGGTAGCGGCGGTGCGGGGCGACGAACACCGGCCGGCCCGCCGCGCGAACCCCGGCCAGCAGCGCGCGCAGGTGCTCGCGCAGCCCGACCGCCTCGGCGACGTCCCGGATGCGGGGCCAGATCCGGCCGTCGTCGGCGAGGAAGTCGTTGTAGGGGTCGACCAGGACCAGACCGGTTGCGCTCATGGACCCAGTCTGCGGCGGCAGCGTCTGGCCCGGGTGCCGTCCATCGCAGGATTCGTGCCACGATGGGCCGATGGCGTTCCAGAAGGTCGCGGCCTACGCACCGGCCGGGGCGGCGGCGCTCGGGCTAGGGATGGCCAGCGCCGCGTTCCGGGCGCGGCCCGGGCTGACGGGCTTCGACTTCGCCGTCTGCGCCGACCGGCGCGGGCCGGTGACCACCGACCTCGGCGTGCCGGTGCTCGCCGAGCACGGGCCGGGCCTGCTGGAGCGGGCCGACCTGGTGCTGGTGCTCCCGGGCGCGGAGCAGATCGGCGGGCCGGCCCCGCGGCTGCGGGCGGCCCTGCGCCGCGCCCACGCCCGGGGCGCGACCGTGGCCGCGCACTGCCTCGGCGTGTTCGCGCTGGCCGCGAGCGGGCTCCTCGACGGGCGCGAGGCCACCACGCACTGGCAGCACGCCGGGACGCTCGCGGCCCGGCACCCGGACGTCACGGTCCGGGCCGAGCGCCTCTACGTCGACCAGGGCCGGATCGCCACCGGCGCCGGGGCCGCGGCCGGCCTGGACCTGTACCTGCACCTGATCCGCCGCGACCACGGCGCCGGGCTCGCCAACGCGATCGCGCGGCTGCTCGTGGTACCGCCGCATCGGGAAGGCGGCCAGCGGCAGTATGTGGACGTGCCGGTCGCGGACGGCGGCGAGACCGAGCGCCTCGCCGAGGTCGTCGGATGGGCCCGCGCGCACCTGCACGAGCGGCTCACCATCGACGCTCTCGCCGCCCGGGCGCTCATGAGCCGCCGTTCGTTCATCCGGTACTTCAAGGCCGCCACCGGCACCACCCCGCACGCCTGGCTGCGCGCCCAGCGGCTCAACCTGGCCGAGGAGCTGCTGGAGACCACGGACGTGTCCACCGAGCGGATCGCCGAGCGCACCGGCTACCGCAGCGCCGCCGTCCTGCGCGAGCAGTTCGCCCGGCGCCGCGGCCTGTCGCCGCGCGACTACCGCCGCGCGTTCACCCGGCGCTGAGCGCTCAGCCGCTCGTCGCGACCAGCGGCTCCGCGGTCGCCTCGACGGCCGTCGTCGGGGTCGGCCCGGCGGCCGGCCCGGTCGTCTCCGCTCCGCCGCCGGTCGGGGTCGCGCCGCCACCGCCGCCGGCGGTCGTCGGGGTCGCGGCCCCGCCACCGCCGGGGCCGGTGGTGCCGTTGCCGTTGCCGGTGCCGGCCGACGGGCCGCCCGTGGTCTTGGTGCCGCCGGTGGTCTTGGCGTTGCCGGCGCCGCCGCCGCCCGCGGGGGCGGTGCCGACGCCGGAGTCGCCCGACGTCGTGCCGGAGGGGGCCGGGGTCCCGCCCGGGCCGTGGAAGAGCGAGTCCGAGGTGCCGAGCCAGACGGCGAGGCCGATCGCGAGCGCGGCCAGCAGCCCGAGCGCCCACGGGAGGGGCGACCGGCGGCGCGGGGGGCGGGGGCCGAACTCCTCGGTGAGCTCACCGACCGGCGCCGGGGGCACGGCCGCCGACCCGATCCCGGCGCCGGCCAAGGGAGCGGTCACGTCGTCCACAGCGGTCGCGTCGACCGCGGCGACGGTGGCGGCCTCGGCCGCCGCGGCCATCGCCGCCGCGGACGGGTAGCGCCGCGCCGGCTGCTTGTCCATCGCGGTCGTGATCAGCCGGCTGATCGGCGCCGGCACGTCGGCCGGCAGCGGCGGCGGCTCGTCCTGGAGGTGGTGCACGGCGATCGCGATCGGGCTGTCGCCCATGAACGGCGGGCGGCCGGCGACGCAGTGGTACGCGACCGCGCCGAGCGCGTACACATCGGTGGCCGGGCCGACATTCTGCTTCGAGACCTGCTCGGGCGCGATGTAGAGCGCGGTGCCCACGACGTCGTTGGTGGCGGTGAGCGCGGCCATCGCGGCCGAGCGGGCGACGCCGAAGTCGACGAGCACGACGGTGCCGTCGGGCTGCACGATCAGGTTGCCCGGCTTGACGTCGCGGTGGACGATCCCGGCCGCGTGCGCGGCCTCGAGCGCGTGGGCGGCCTGGGCCACGATCGACATCGTGGTCGCCGGGTCGAGGCGCCCGTCCTCGGCGATGCGCCGGTCGAGCGGCTGGCCGTCGATGAAGGCCATGACGATGTACGCCGAGCCCTCACTGTACTCGCCGTAGTCGTAGACGGCGGCGATGCCGGGGTGGTGCAGCGCGGCCATGGCCCGGGCCTCGTGGTGGAAGCGGCTCTGGAACTCGCGGTCGCCGGCCCGGCCGTCGTGCAGCAGCTTCACCGCCACGCACCGGCCGAGCAGCGTGTCGTCCGCACGCCAGACCTCGCCCATGCCCCCGGCGGCGATGCGGTCGTCGAGCCGGTACCGGTCGTTGAGGAGGTCACCTTCGCTGGCCACGTGGACCGGGTACCCAACTGGCCGCGTCGCTATGCACCGGGGGCGGGCACCACGTCCACCTCGCCGGTGCGGCGCAGCTTCTGCCAGCGCAGCCGGCGGCCGGTGAGCGCGGTGATCGCCGAGTGCAGCAGCACGAGGTACATCACCTGGCGGTACACCAGCTGCTGCAGCGGCAATGTCCACAAGGGACGGAGCGGTTCGCGGTCGAGGCGGAAGGCGAGCACGGCGGTCACCGCGTGCACGACAAGCATGGCGCCCCAGCCGATGGCGGTCTCGGTGCGGTTGAGCAGGAACGTGCCGTACACCGCCATGATGTCGAGCAGGGGGGCCAGCAGCGGCAGGAGCACGCTGAACAGGGTGATGAACGGCAGCGCGCGGCGGCCGAAGCGGCCGGACGGGCCGGAGTCGCGCACGGCCGAGCGGTGCTTCCAGATCGCCTGCATCGTGCCGTAGCTCCAGCGGTACCGCTGCTTCCACAGCTGCCCGAGCGTCGCCGGCGCCTCGGTGTGGGCCCGTGCGGTCTCCTGGTACACGACCCGCCACCCGGCCCGGTGGATCGCCATGGTGAGGTCGGTGTCCTCGGCGATCGTGTCGGTGGTGAGCCCGCCGGCGTCGGTGAGGGCCCGGCGCCGGAACGCGCCGAGCGCGCCCGGGATCGTGGGAATGCAACCGAAGGTGTCGTACAGCCTCCGGTCGAGGTTGAAGCCCATGACGTACTCGATGTGCTGCCACTTCCCCAACAGCCCCCGGCGGTTGCCGACCTTGACGTTGCCGGCCACCGCGCCGACGGTCTCGTCGCCGAAGGGCTGCACGAGCCGGTGCACGGAGTCGGGCTCGACCACGGTGTCGGCGTCGACCATCACGACGAGCTCGTTGCGCGACAGGGCCACGCCGGTGTTGAGCGCGGTCGCCTTCCCGCCCGGCGGTACCCGGACCACGCGCACGTTGTCCAGCCCGAGCGCCTCGACCGCCTCGGCGGTGCCGTCGGTGGAGGCGTCGTCGACCAGGATCACCTCCACGCCGGGGTGCGCCGACAGCGCGAGCGACCGCACCGCCGGCTCGATCGTGGTGCGCTCGTTGTAGGCGGGCACGACGATCGTCACCGGCTCGGTGACCGGCGGCCCCCAGGACCAGGTGACCGACCTCCGGCGGCGGGAGTGGCGCACGGCGAAGAGCAACAGCAGCAGCGCCCGGGCCAGGGTCAGCGCGCCGACCAGGATGAGCAGGCCCCACAGCACCCACCAGCTGACGTCGGCGAGGCGGATCGCCCAGGCCAGGCCGCGCCCGCGCCACACGTCGGCGGCGGCCGCGGGCGGGTTGGCCGGCCCCAGGTTCGAGCCGAGGGCCTCGGCGACGGTGCCGAAGCGGTACCCGCGCTGCTGCAGCTGCGGGATGAGCCGGTCGAGGGCGGCGACGGTCTGCGCGCGGTCGCCGCCGGCGTCGTGGAAGAGCACCACCGCGCCGGCCTGGCCCTGCGGGGTCGCCTGGCGCACGATCGCGTCGACGCCCGGGCGGGCCCAGTCGCGGCTGTCGAGGTCGTTGAGGACGGCGACGTACCCCTGCCCGGCCGCCTCCTGCACTGTGCCCCAGTCGCGGTCCTTCAGCGCGTCGGGCACCGAGGAGTAGGGCGGGCGCAGCAGCGAGGTCGAACGGCCGGTGGCGTACGCGATGAGCATCTGCGTCTGCGAGTACTCCAGCCGCTGCCGCCACACCGGCAGGTCGGCCAGCTGCGGGTGGCTGAACGTGTGCGACCCGATCTGGTGGCCCTCGGCCAGCACCCGGCGGGCCAGCTCCGGGTGCCGGGCCACCTCCGAGCCGATCTCGAAGAACGTGGCGTGCACGCCGTAGCGGCGCAGCACCTGCAGGATCCGCGGCGTCCAGGTGGGGTCGGGGCCGTCGTCGAAGGTCAGCGCGATCGTGCGGTCGGGCACCCGCAGCGAGCGCTCCTGCGGCCCGGTCGCGTCGAGCACCGGCCCGCCGTCGCGGACCCCGGCCGGCACGGCCCCGGTGGGCTCGCCGTCCTGCCCCGCGTGGTCCGGGGCGAAACCGCTGCTGGTGTACGCCTCCACGAACAGCACGTTGGCCATCAGCGCGACGGCGAGCAGGGCGAGGAGCAGGCGCAGCGCCGTGCGGCGGCGGCGCACGGCGGGCAGGTGGCTGGAGGAGGCGGGGTCGGCGCCGGGCTGGGCCGCGCGGTAGATGGTCATCGGCAGGCCGCAGGCGTCGCCGTGACGGCGGGCGGACAGTGCTCGGCGGGAGGCCGCGCGGTGCCGGCGAACTGGCTGGTCCACAGCGCGAGCAGCGCGGCGAGCAGCAGGAGGCCGATGAGGTACACGGTCCGGCGCAGTCGGCGGCGGCGGACGCCGCTGGGGTCGACGAACACCGGCGGCGCCGGCTGCCGTCCGTCGCGGATCACGGAGGTGGCGGCCCGCTCGGGGAGCGGCGCCTTGCCGACGGCCCGCCCGAGCCGGGCGCGCCCCACCTTGCGGGTCGTCTCGGGCTGCTCGGTCACGTCATGAACATATGAGAGCCGTCCGGGGCCTGCATGATCCGCAACTACGGTGGGTAGCCTGATGGTCGATGCGACCTGCGCGAATGTGGATTGCAGCAATTCTGCTGGCGTTCCTGACCGGTGCCTGCGGCGGTCCCGCCTGGCCGGAGGCCGGTCACGGGCCCTCGACCATCGAGCTGACGGCGACGCAGCGGCACCTGGCCGACGAGCTCGTCAGCCTATTCGAGCACGGCGGACCCGACCCGCACTACGCCGCGGTCGAGGCGCTCGGCGACGGCCGCGGGTACACCTGCGGCACGATCGGGTTCACCACGAGCAGCACCGAGGTGCGCACGATCGTCGAGGCCTACGACGCCGAGGCGCCCGGCAGCCGCCTCGCCCGGCACCTGCCCCGCCTGCGTGAACTGGCCGGGGCGGGCAGCGCCGACACCGCCGGCCTGCCGGGCTTCGCCGAGGACTGGGCGGCCGCGGCGACCGACCCGAAGTTCCGCGCCGAGCAGGACCGGCTGACCGACCGCCTGGCGTTCGGTCCGGCCCTGGAGGACGCGCACCGGCTCGGCCTGCGCACACCGCTGGGCGTGGCCGTGCTGTACGACAGCGCCGTACAACACGGCACGGACGACGATCCGGACGGGCTGCCGGCACTGATCACCCGGGCCACCCGGCGGGCCGGGGGTACGCCGGCGACGGGCGTCGACGAGCAGGACTGGCTGGGCGAGTTCCTGGACGTGCGGGCCGAGACGCTGCGCAACCCGCACGACAAGAACAGCCGCGATGCCTGGGCCGAGTCGGTGGACCGGGTCGACGCGCTGCGCGACCTGGTGGACAACGACAGATACGGCCTCGAACCGCCCGTGAAGTTCACCCTCGACGGCGACGACCAGGAACTGCGCTAGCCGCCGGTGGGCGCCCCGCGGTCACCGCTGGAACACTACCTCGTCTCGCCAGGCGTCGCGGGGCTCGCGGTGCAGGGCCGCGAACTCCTCGGCGATGAGGTCCGGGTCGTACGCCGTGCCCGGGACGACGACGTCGCACACCGTGACGGTCGCGACGTGCAGGCCCTGCGGGCCGTACTGGTCGCGGAACAGGTCGGCGACCGAGCGCAGGCCGGCCTTGCCCAGCGACAGCGAGGTCGCCGCCGCTTTCGCCTGTGGCATGCCGCCGGTGAACAGCAGCGAGCCGCCGCCGGCGGCCGCCATGGCCGGGGCCAGGTGGGCCGCGACCGTCACACCGCCGACGACGTTTACCGCCAGCGTGGCCAGGAGCTGCTCGGACGTCAGTTCGCCCGGTGCGTCGTAGCGGACGAGGGCGGCGTTGTACAGCACCACCTCCGGCACCCCGATGGCGTCCACGGCCGCGTCCAGCGCCGCGCGGATCGAGGCCTCGTCGGTCACGTCTCCCACGAAGCCGTGCGCGGCCGCCGGACCGGTGGCCAGCACCGCTGCGTCGACCGTCGGGCGCGAGCGCGCGACGAGCGCGACGGGCAGGCCGTCGGCGGCGAACCGGCGGGCGGTGGACGTACCGATCAGCGGTCCCGCGCCGACGACGATGAGTCCGGGCATGTACGGCTCCTTGTCAGTGCGCCTGGCCTCCGCCCCGTGCGGGACCGCGGCATCACACTCAACCGGTAGGAAACCTAGATCATTCCCAGCGCCGGCCGGTCAGGGGATCAGGGCGACCTTGCCACCCGGGTGGCCGCTGCGCACCAGCTCGATGGCCGCGAGGGCCTCCGACAGCGGGAACGTGCGCGCCATCGGGACGACCAGGCGACCCTCGCCGGCCAGGTCGAGCAGGTCGGCGCGGACGCTGTCGCGGTACGCGGCGCTCTCGGGCCGGTTGCCCGCGAGCGCGGTGATGCCGGCCGCCCGCGAGCGGTCCGAGGGCACGATCGTCACGGCGCGGCTCGTGTCGGGCAGCAGGTGGTACACCGAGTCGACGGCCTCGTCGGTGCCGACGGTGTCGATGATGGCGGCGACACCCTCCGGGGCGGCCGTGCGCACGCGGTCGAGCAGGCCGGGGCCGTAGGCGATCGCCTGGGCGCCGAAGCCGCGCAGCAGGGCGAAGTTGGCCTCGCTCGCGGTACCGATGACGTTGACGCCCTTGATGCGAGCCTGCTGCAGGACGCTGGCGCCGACCGCACCGGACGCGCCGTGCACCAGGATCGTCTCGCCCTTGGCCGCGCCGACCACGTGCAGCGCCTCGGCGGCGGTGCACCCGGCGAGCAGCAGGTTCGCCGCGGCCGGGAAGTCGAGCGCCTCGGGCTTGGCGAAGACGTCCTTGGCGGAAACGGTGACCTGCGTGGCGTACCCCCCGGCGATCCGGAACGCGACGACCGGGTCGCCCGCCGTCCCGCCCCCGGAGGCGATCTCGGTGTCGGGCCCGACGGCGCTGAGCACCCCGGCGACCTCGTACCCGATCGGGAGCGGCAGCTCCTGGGCGGCCCCGCGCGGGGCGGCGATGTGCTTGTAGTCGGCCGGGTTCACTCCGGCGGCCCGCACGTCGATCGTGACCTCGCCGGGGCCGGGCGGCCGCACCGCGGTCTCGACGAGGGTGAGCACCTCGGGCCCGCCGAAGTCGGGGGCAATCCACCGTAGAGCCATAGCGGTCCTCCTACCCCGTCAGCCGTCCAGCAACCCGGCGCGGCGCAGGATCGGCATGACGCCCTCGCCGAAGTGGTACGCCTCTTCCAGGTGCGGCTGGCCCGACAGGATGAAGTGGTCGATGCCGAGATCATGGTACTCGCGGATGCGCTCGGCGACCTCCCCGTGGCTGCCCACGAGCGCCGTGCCGGCCCCGCCGCGGACGAGGCCGTAGCCGGCCCACACGTTCGGGTACACCACCAGCCGGTCCCGCCGGCCGCCGTGCAGCTCCGACATCCGCCGCTGGCCCACCGACTCCCCCGCGGCGAACTGGCGCTGCACGAGCTCGACCCGGTCCGGGTCGATGCGCCCGAGCAGGCGCTCGGCCTCGGCCCACGCCTCGTCGGCGGTGTCGCGACTGAGCACGTGGAACCGGATGCCGAAGCTCAGCGTGCGCCCGGCCTCGGCGGCGAGCTTGCGCATCCGCTCGAGCCGCTCGGCGATCTGCGGCGGCGTCTCGCCCCAGGCCAGGTACGTGTCGACGTGCCGGGCGGCGACGCGCTCGGCGGCCGGGCTGGCCCCGCCGAAGAAGATCTGCGGCGGCGGCCACGGGTCGAACGGGATGCGGGCCTGCTCGATGCGGTAGTGCTCGCCGGTGAAGTCGAACGGCTCCGGCGCGCCGCCGACCCCGCGCAGCACGGCGAGGAAGTCGTCGGTACGGGCATAGCGCTGGTCGTGGTCGAGGTGATCGCCGAAGCGCCGCTGCTCGACGGGGTCACCGCCGGTGACGATGTTGAGCAGCAGCCGGCCGCCGGAGATGCGCTGGAAGGTGGCGGCCTGGTGCGCGGCGAGCGTGGGGGTGATGAGGCCGGGCCGGAAGGCGACGAGGAACTTGAGCTTCTTCGTCACCTGGGTCAGCGCCGCGGTGGTGATCCAGGCGTCCTCGCACCACGTGCCGGTCGGTGTGAGCACCGCCTCGAAGCCGAGCTGCTCGGCCGAGCGCGCGATCTGCCCGAGGTAGTCGATGCCCGGCCGCCGGAACCCGTCGGCGACGGCGCCGAGCGTCAGCTGGGAACCGTCGCCGGACCCGACGATGTCGCGACTGTCGCCGTTGGTCGGCAGGAACCAGTGGAGATGGATGCTCACCCAGTCGACTTTACCTGCCTGCTTAGTAGGCAATGCGACCACCGGTCGCGGGTCTTGGCGGGCTGTCGTAGGCTCGCCGCTCGTGACCATTGAATTCGCTGCTGAGACCCCCGAGACGCTGTCCGAGCCGGCCGAGGAGCCGGGCGCCGGGCCGGCGGTCATGTACACCGCCTACTTCTCCGCCGTCGACGAGCTCGTCGAGCACATCCGCGCGGCCGAGGTGCTCAACCTCGGCTTCCGCGTCGAGTCCTACCTGGTCGTGCCGGAGGAGGCGCCCGACAGCACCCAGGTCGAGTTCGAGTTCACGCTGCTCAGCGAGGTTCCGGCCCGCGACGAGGAGCGCGACTGAGCCCTACGCGCGGCCGACGGCCGGGAACAGCGTGACCGCGGTCAGGAACGGACCCTCGGCCAGCCGGCCCAGCCATGCGCGCGCCGGCTCGTCGAGGGCGCCCGCCCACCTCGGGAAACGCTCACGGGCGGGGGCGCAGGCCGAGGTGCTCGCGCAGCGTGGTGCCGGTGTACGCGGTGCGGTACACCCCGCGCTCCTGCAATGCCGGCACGAGCAGGTTGACGATGTCGTCGAGCCCGTGCGGGATCAGGTACGGCGACACGTTGAAGCCGTCCAGCGCCCCGTGCCGCACGAAATGCGCGAACCTGTCGGCCAGGGCCTGCGGGGTGCCGACGTGGCCGCGGGCCCGCTGACCGAGATGGATCACCGTCTCCCGCAGCGACCAGCCGTTGGCGTCCGACTCCTCGCGCCAGCGGCGGATGATGCCCTGCGCGTCGGCGACGCGGGCGGCCCCGAAGGCGCCGCTGTCGTCCTGCGGTTTCGGGTCGTCCTTGGGCAGCGGGCCGTCGGGGTCGTACCCGGACAGGTCGAGGTTCCACAGCAGGCTCGCCTGGGCCAGGGCGGTCGCGGGCGTGATCTGCTCGCGCCGGGCCCACGCGGCCTTCTCCTGCGCCTCGGCCGCGGTGGCGCCGATGACGATCGAGGTGCCGGGCAGGATGCGGATGTCGTCCTCGGGGCGCCCGGCCGCCCGCAGCCGGGCCCGGATGTCGTTCGCGAAGGCCAGGGCGTCGTCGAACTCGGTGCCGTGCGCGGAGAAGATGACGTCGGCGTTGCGCGCGGCGAAGTCCCGGCCCGCGCTGGAGTCCCCGGCCTGGAATATGACCGGGTGGCCCTGCCGGCTGCGGGGCAGCACCGGCGTGATGTCGGCGGTGAACTGGCTGCTTCGAAGGTGTACCGGCGAGATCGCCCCGGGCCGCGCCCACGCCGGCGCGTCCGTGGAGGTCGCGGCGGCGCCGGCGGACCAGCCGTCCCAGATCTCGCGGGCCGCGCGCACGAACTGCTCGGCGCGCACGTAGCGGTCGGCGTGGTCGAGGAAGCCGCCGCGCCGGAAGTTCTCGCCGGTCCAGGCGTTGTCGGTGGTGACCACGTTCCAGCCGGCCCGGCCGTCGGAGAGCAGGTCGAGTCCGGCGAGGCGGCGGGCGAGGTCGGCGGGCTCGTTGAACGTGGTGTTCGTGGTCGAGACCAGGCCGATGCGCCGCGTCACGGCGGCGAGCGCGGCGAGCTGCGTGATCGCGTCGGGCCGCCCGGCCACGTCGAGGTCGTGGATGCGGCCGGCGACCTCGCGCAGCCGCAGCCCCTCGCCCAGGAAGAAGGCGTCGAAGAGGCCGCGCTCGGCGGTCTGGGCCACGCGGCGGTACGACTCCGGGGAGATCTGCGAGCCGCTGGCCGGGTCCGACCAGATCGTCCAGTAGTTCACGCCCTGGAAGAAGACGCCGAGGTGCACCTGGGCGTCGGGGCGGGGCACGTCGCGGGTCATGCGTGGACCTCCGGTCGGGCCAGGCCCAGCGTCTGACGCAGCGAGACGCCGGGCACCGGACGGCGCGCGAGTCCGCTTTTGATCAGAGCCGGGATGACGTACTGCGAGAGCACGGCCAGATCCTCGTCGAGCACGAGGGGATGCAGCCGGACGCCGTCGACCTCGCCGCGGGCGTGGAGTTCCCGCAGCAGTCGCACGAGGCCTTCCGGGCTTCCGGTGTACCGCACACGCCCGCGGTCCGGCCAGGGCGCGAACCCGTCGAGCGCGGCGACCCGCTCGGCGCCGTCGGCCGTCGTGGTGTCGAGCGCGACCTCGATCTCGGCGAAGGTACGGGGCGCGGCCGTCCGGGCGATCGCGCCGGCGCCGGACCCGCCGACGAGTGCGACGTCGATCTCGGCGTCGGGCACCAGGCCGTGCGGGGCGAGCACGACCAGCTGGCCCTGCGGCGGGCGGGGCACGATGGCGGGGCCCTTCACGGTGTACGTCGCGGCGGCGTAGTCGATGTACCGCAGCCGGTCCCGGTCGAGGTAGCGGCCCGTCGCCACGTCACGGATGACGGCGTCGTCGTCCCAGGAGTCCCAGAGGGCGCGCACCACGCGTACCGCATCCAGGGCCTCCCGCGCCGGATCGGCCTCGGGCCGCCCCCAGGCCGCGGCCGCCTCGGGCCGCGGGCTGGCGGCGACGACCCAGCCGGACCGGCCCACGGCGATGTGGTCCACCGAGGCGAGCTGGGACGAGACATGGAACGGCTCGGTGTACGTCGTGGACACCACCGGCGCCACCGCCAGCACGCTGGTGGATGCGGCGACGAAAGCGGCCCGCTCGACCGCGCCGATCCGCCCGGCCGGCCCTCCGTCGCCGGGCGGGAGCAGATCGTCGTCGAGCGTGACGAGCGCGAAGCCGGCGCGCTCGGCGATCTCGGCCACGTGCCGCACCCGGCGCGGCGTGAGCAGCTGCGAGGGCGGATGGCCGGCGCGGCGCCAGGCCGCGGGGTGGGAGCCGTCCCCGTCGATCTCGACGGCGAGCACGAGCGTCATACCTATAAAACCTATAGGCAAGATAGCCATTCGTCCACGACGTTTACTTTCCGTTCAACAAGGGAACGACGACGGTAACTGGACTGCACGGAAGGACCCGTCATGACCACGGTCGCCCCCGCCCCGGACGCGCAGCAGCTGCGCGCGGAGATCGCCCGCACTCGCGCCGCGCTCGGCGAGACCGTCGAGGCGCTGGCGGCCAAGGCCGACGTGAAGGCACGGGTCAGGAACGCCGCGAACGACGCCACCGGCCGGGCCCGGGCCCGGGCGAAGGCCCTCGCCGATCGCACTCAGACCCGGGCGGCGGCCCTCGCCGGCCGCGTCCGGGCGCAGGCGACCCACGCCGCGGCCGCGGTCACGCAGCGGGCGGGCGCGAAGGCCGGCTCGGTCACGAGCACGGTCCGCGACCCGAACCTGCGCCGCCGGCTGGCCCGCCCCGTCCCGCTGGCGGTGCTCGGCGCGGCGGCCGTGGGCACGGCGGCCGCGATCACCACCCTGACCCTGCGTAACCGGAAGCACTGACCGGCTAGTCCCCCGCGGACGGCTCGGCAATGTCGAGTACCGTATCCAGGCCCGTCACGGTGAGAATCCGCCGCAGGTTGTGGTCCGGGCCCCGCAGCGCGAACCGGCGCCCGGCCAGATGCGCCGCCTTGTGCGCCCGGATCAGCGCGGCCAGCCCCGACGAGTCGGTGAACCCGACCGCGGACACGTCGGCCGTCACCGTCGCCGCGCCGGCCTCGAACGCCTGCTGCACGGCGGCGCCGAAGCGCCCCGCGGTGTGGTAGTCGAGGGCGCCGGTCACGGTCAGCACGACAACCCCGTCCGCAACGGCCGCCGTGGCGATGGTGAGCGTCGCCTCGCCCTGCCGCTGATCCTCCACCATGTTCGTCCCCCAGTGCCAGATGCCGGCGCCAGCCTAACGCGCCGGCCCGCATCCCGCCGGGCAGCGTCGCGACGCCGGTGGGGAGGCTACAGCCGCCCGGCCTCGATGATGCGCGCCAGGAACTGGCGGGTGCGCGCCTCCCGCGGCTCGCCGAGCACCTGCTCGGGGGCCCCTGCTCGACCAGGGTGCCGCCGTCGAGGAAGCACACGCGGTCGGCGACCTGGCGGGCGAAGGCCATCTCGTGGGTGGCGAGCAGCATCGTCGTACCGTCGCCGCGCAAATCCCGGATGAGCGCCAGGACCTCCCCGACGAGCTCCGGGTCCAGCGCCGAGGTGACCTCGTCCAGCAGGAGCAGCCGGGGGCTAGCAGCTGCTGGTGTGTCGGTCTGCTCTAGCGCTCACTAGTCGGCTAAAGTGGTCTGCGTGCACCTGAAGGAATGGGCGGCGGCGACCGGCGTCTCGTACGCGACCGCACGGCGGCGG
>NZ_JBEZDS010000065.1:0-61867 GCF_040648435.1 Dactylosporangium sp. NPDC049140
CGTGAGCGGTCCGGAGCGGAGCGGAGGGGCCGCTCACCATGGGCACAGTTTCGTCGCGCCGGCACCGGAGCCTGCGGAGGTGACGGCGTGAGCGGTCCGGAGCGGAGCGGAGGGGCCGCTCACCATGGGCACAGTTTCGTCGCGCCGGCACCGGAGCCTGCGGAGGTGACGGCGTGAGCGGCAATCCCGCGGTCGACGGGGTCGCGGCGAGCGGAATCGCCTACCGGGTCGTCGAGCACGGGCCGGTCCGCAGCCTGGCCGAGGCGGCGGCGGTCCGCGGGGTCGAGGTCGCCGACGTCGTGAAGACCATCGTCGTACGCCTCGCCGACGACGACTTCCGCTTCGTGCTCGTCCCCGGCGGCCGTGTCATCTCCTGGCCGAAGCTGCGCGCCCTGCTCGGGGTGGCGCGCATGTCGATGCCGGACGCCGCCACGGCCAAGGCCGCGACCGGGTTCGAGCGCGGCACGATCACCCCGTTCGGCGCCACGACGGCGTGGCCGGTCATCGCCGACGAGCGCATCCAGGGCCGCGAGATCAGCCTGGGCGGCGGCCAGCACGGCGTGGCCCTGGCCGTGGCCGCGGACGCCGCAATCGGGGCGCTGGGCGCCACGGTGGCCGACATCTCCGATCCGGAGCCACCGGCGTCGAATGGTTGATCGACGGGACGTTTCTTCCGCGGTACACCCGGGATGAACCCCCGCCGATGCGGGAATTTTTCGGGCAAATGACCGACATATCCGTCCTGTCGGTTCTAGTTTGGCTCTGGGCAGTGATCACTGCCCGGGTCTCCGATCCGGCGCGGCGGGCCGATTCCGCCGCCGCGCCGGCGGGGGAGCCACACCTGTCCAGTCATGACGCACGCCGCCACCTAGCGGCGGCCACGACCGCCTGCACCGCCGTCTGCACCGTCCTCGGCGGGGCCCTGATCAGCGCGAACACCACTCACGCGGCCCCGGCCGCGGCGGCCCCCGAGGTCCGCACGGCGGCCGTCGCCGCCGAGTTCCCGGACCGCCTCGCCGAGCTCCGCGGCGCCTACCGGGGGATCCGCCGCGCCGAGCCGCCCGCGCCCCCGCCCGCACCGCCCGCACCGGCGACGGCCGCGCCCGTCACCGAGTCGGCCCGGGCCCCGGGTACCAGGGCCTCGCGGGCCAGTCGCGGCAGGCCCCGCGCGACGAAGCCCCGCGCCGTCCGGCCCGCCGGGACCCGGCCGCTCGCGACCAGGCCCCGCGTGACCCGGAAGCCCCGCCGGCCGTGACGGTGCCCTCGGGCGGGGTCGTCGGGTTCGCGATGGCCCAGGTCGGCAAGCGGTACCCGTTCGGCTCGACCGGCCCGGACGCGTTCGACTGCTCGGGGCTCGTCGTCGCCGCCTACCGCGGCCTCGACCTCGCGCTGCCCCGCTCGACCGGCGGCCTCGCGGGCGTGGGCCGCCCGGTGTCCCGGGGCGAGCTGCAGCCGGGCGACCTCGTGTTCCCGAGCTCGGGCCACGTGGGCATCTACATCGGCGGCGGCCGCATGGTGCACGCCTCGACCGAGCGCGGCGGCGTGAAGATCTCGAACATCTACGCGTTCCGCTTCGCGCGGCGAGTGACGGGCTGAGGCCCGGCCGCGCGGCGGCCCGGGGCCGAGCCGCATGGCGGGCTGCAGTCAGTCGGCCAGGCGGAAGTCCGCGAAGTCGAAGCCGGGCGCCACGACGCAGCTGACCAGCACCGGCTCGTCGCCCGCGGGCGCCGCGGCCTGCCACGTGCCGGCCGGGATCAACACCTGGGGGCGCTGCCCGGCCGCGACGTCCGCGCCGAGCAGCGCCTCCGGGCCGGGCCCCGGGCGCTCCCCGGAGCCGCCCAGGCGCAGCGTCAGCGGGCCGCCCGAGTGCCAGAACCAGAGCTCGTCGGAGCGCACCACGTGCCAGGCCGACTCCTCGCCGGGGTGGAGCAGGAAGTAGATCGCGGTGGCCGCGCTGCGCGGGCCGTCGTAGCCGGGCGGGGCAAAGGTCACCGGCGAGCGCCAGGTCTCGCGGAACCAGCCGCCCTCGGGGTGCGGCCGCATGTCGAGCTGCTCGGCCAAGTGCGGTCTCATGGGGGTACCGTATCCGCCCTTTCGCCTGAAGTGAGCGCCCCTGCGGTTTGCGATGCTGGGCCGGTGAAACTGCAGACGCGCACCGGGGCCTTCGTCGAACTGCGAGCGATCAAGGCGGCCGGCGAGCCGCTGCTCGTGGAGGGGGTCGTCGACGCGCTCGACGGGCGGGCCTGGCGGTTCCGGGAGCCGTGCCTGACCGCGGAGGAGGCCAAGCGCCTCGCGGACTGGCTGCTCAAGGCGGCGAAGGGCCGCATCGAGCTGCCGGAGCGGCTCGCGTTCGCCGACCTGTCGTTCACGATCGACGAGCACGAGGTCGGCGAGCCCCGCCTTGTCGTCGGCTTCTCCCGCGCGACCGCGCCCGCGTGGCTGGGCGACGACGAGCAGGCGATGACGTTCGACTATCCGGTCACGCTCGACCTCACCACGGAGGCCCTGGAGGCGGCCGCGGTCGATTGGGAGCGTGAACTCAAGCGCCGCCGCTGAGTAGGATCGCCCAATGCGAAAGCGGCTCGGGGCACTACTGCTGGTGACCACGCTCGCGCTGGCGGGCTGCGGCGACGACAAGCCGGCGACGGCCGACCCCGGCGCCCGGCCGTCCGACAGCTCCGCCGGGCCGTCGTCCGGCTCGGCCGACCCGGACGGCTCCGGCGCCCTCGGGGCCGCGCCCGGCGCGTCGAAGACCGGGGCGGCGGCCTCCCAGCCCTTCGCGTTCGGCAACCCCAACGGCAAGGCCGCCGTGCCCGCCGAGGCCAAGGCCGAGAACGCGTCCGCGCCGACCACGGTGGTCGGCGACGGCAGCGCGGCCGGCTGCACCTCCGAGAAGTTCGTCGCCGCGGTGTCGACCGGCGGGGTGATCACCTTCAACTGCGGGCCCGACCCGGTGACCATCGTGGTCAAGCAGACCGCGAAGGTGCGCAACCGCTCGGCCAAGGTCGTCATCGACGGCGGCGGCAAGGTGACCCTCAGCGGTGAGGGCAAGCGCCGGATTCTGTACCAGAACACCTGCGACAAGGCCCTGGAGTGGACCACCGACCACTGCCAGGACCAGGCGACCCCCGCACTGACGGTGCAGAACATCCTCTTCGCCGACGGCAACTCGACCGGCGACAAGACCGAGGGCGGGGGCGGAGGCGCGATCTTCGTGCGCGGCGGCCGCTTCAAGGCGGTCAACACCAAGTTCGTGCGCAACCGCTGCGACGACACCGGCCCCGACCTCGGCGGCGCGGCCGTGCGGGTCCTCAGCCAGTACCACAACCAGCCCGTCTACATCGTCGGCAGCACGTTCGGCGGCGCCTCGGGCCAGGGCGGGGTGTGCGCCAACGGCGGCGCGCTGAGCAGCATCCAGGTGTCGTGGACGGTGCTCAACAGCGTCTTCTCGTACAACTCGGCGGTCGGGCGGGGCGCGAACCCGGCCCGCTCGGGCACCCCGGGCGGGGGCAGCGGCGGCGCGATCTACCTCGACGGCGACAACTTCACCCTGAAGCTGGCCGGGACCCTGATCGAGCAGAACAAGGCCAACGAGGGCGGCGGCGCGGTGTTCTTCGTCAGCAACGACCGCACCGGCACCATGTCGATCGAGGGCTCGACGCTGCGCAAGAACCCCAGCGCCGGCTTCGAGACGGACGGCTTCCCCGGCATCTTCTTCCTGGGCGCGCGGCCGCCGTCCGTCTCCGGTTCGAGCCTGACGCGGTAGCTACGAGCGCAGGCAGGCGCAGAACGGGTGGCCGGCCGGGTCGAGCAGCACCGTGTACCGGTCGCCCCCCGGCTGGAACTCCGGCTTCGTCGCGCCGAGCTTGATCGCCCGCTGCTCCGCGTCGGCGAGGTCGTCGACGTAGAAGTCCAGGTGGAACTGCTTCGGCGTCGGCCCCTCGGGCCACGTCGGCGCCTCGTACGCGGGCAGCTGCCCGAAGCCGACCGACGTCGTGCCGTCGCTGATCATGGCGTACTCGGCCTGGCTGTGCGTCACCTCCCAGCCCAGGACCTCGCCGTAGAAGGTGGCCAGCACCGGGGGCTCGGCGCAGTCGATGTTGACCATGATGAGGCTCGCGAATCCAGTCATGCCTCAGATCCTCGCGGCTATTCCTGCCACCTTGTGTCAGGAATGCTCCGGCGGATTCGGGCTCGGCGTCGGCGCCGACCAGTTGCGGCGGATCGCCACCATGCGCAGCACGAAGGTGAGGGTGGCGGCCAGCGCGATGGCCGCCGGCCGCTGCACCCCGGTGGCGTCCAGCGCGGCCACGGAGGCGCACCCGAGCAGCCCGGCCACGGCATAGATCTCACGGCGCAGCACGGTCGGGATCTCGCCGGTGAGCAGGTCGCGGGCCAGCCCCCCGCCGATCCCCGTGATCATGCCGATGATGCAGGCCCCGATCGGCGGCACCCCGGCGTCGAGCGCCTTGAGCGTGCCCGTCACCACGAAGAGCCCGAGCCCGGCGGCGTCGAGCACGAGCACCGTCCAGCGCAGCCGGCTCACGGCCGGGTGGAGCCAGAAGGCCGCGCCCGCGCACAGCGCGGCGACCACGGCGTAGCGCCAGTCCGCGAACGCGTTGGGCTGGACGTTGATGAAGACGTCGCGCATGATCCCGCCGCCCAGCGCCGCGGTGAAGCCGACGAACACCACGCCGAAGAGATCGAGCCGCTTGACCACCCCGGCGGTGGCGCCGGAGGCCGCGAAGACGGCGATGCCGACGAGGTCGGCGACGAGCAGCGGGCTGAGCGAGGTCACAGGGATCATGTATAACGGCCGCCCGGTGCGCGGCAAGGCGCTCCGGGCGGCCGGCAGGCGAACGGGTCAGATGTTGTTGATCACAGTCATCGCGGTCTCGTGCTGCATCTCCATCATGTCGGAGACCGCACCGGCGTCCCAGTAGCCACCGCCCGAGGACGCATCCCCGGCGCCGGAGACGTCGCCGTCGAGGTTGCCGCCCGAGCCGTCGTAGTCCGGTGCGGCGTCGTCGGTCAGGTCCGTCGTGACGCCCGTGGCCGGGTCGTAGGCCTGCTCGTACACGCCGTCGCCGTCGCTGTCGAGGGCCGCGATGTCCATCTGGCCGTCGTGGTCGAGGTCGCCGACGAGCACGTTGCTGCCGTCGTCCAGCGTGTAGATCGCCGCCGGGTCGTCGGTGCCGTTGCCGTCGAGGTCGGTGCTGAAGTTCGTGTAGTCGTCGCTCATATCCGCCGTACTCCAAGGTCGCTCGATCAGAAGGTGCGTCAGGCACGCTAGGCGCCCGCCGGGGGCGTTCACTCCCCCATTGCTGCCAAGCCGACAGCGAAAGCGACCCAGGTCACGGGCGGGGTTTGCCACAACCCGGCCCGGGGGTATCTATCCGTCGATCTCTTTCAGAAGGAGGCAGGCTGTGGGCAGGGGTTCCTCGATCGGCGGGGTCATCCTCGTCATCTGGCTGATCATCGGCATCATTGCGGCCGGTCAGCGCGGATACTTCAACAGCGACGACGCGAACTGCGCCAAGGCCGGCACCATCGTGGTCACCATCATTGCCGGGCCGCTGAACTACCTCGGGGTCAACCCGAAGATCAATTGTGCGCTTCCGCAGCCGTCGAAGTGACGGTTTCCCGCCGTCGTACATGATCCTCGCGCCTCGCGTTCAGGCATCTCACAGCGTTACGAGCTAGCGTTCCGGGATGGATGAGTTCGAGGCGCGAAGGGTCGTCGACGCGCTGCGGCAACGCGGCGTGCCGGCTCATGTGGAAATGGCGAAGGCCGGACTGAGCCAGTTCGGCGTGCGGGTGCAGCTCTTCGACGGCCGGCTCGCGGTCTGGGACACCGACGGCACCGCGGGCCTGGAGGCGCAGGTGATGCGCGACGGCATCCTCGTGGGGTTCGTACCGATGATCGAGGGCTCCGAGCACTTCACCGAGGAGCAGATCATCGACGCCATCGCGCGGACCGACTACGACCGGCCGATCGCCCGGCAACGCGCGACCGCACCCCCGGCCGCGCCGCCGCTGCCCCAGGAGGGCGGCTTCTTCCGCCGGTTCCGCGGCGGGTTCCGCTAGAGGGCGTCAGTCGTTGATCTCCGCGCGCTCGATCTCGGCGAAGGCCCGGGTCAGGAGCGCGGCGAAGCTCCGCTCACCCAGCAGGTCGTCGATGAGCAGCGGCGCGTGCGCGGCGAGGGCGCGCGGCGGCACCGGGGCGTCCTCGTCGGTCTCGTGAATGCCGAGCGCCCCGACCAGCAGCACCACCATGACCTGCGGGTCCACCTCCCGCCAGGCCGCGGCCGAGCGCACCGCGTGCTCCAGCGCCGCCCGGATGTCGTCGCCGTCGAGCCCGTCCGGGTGCCGCTCCTCCAGCAGCGTCCGCACCACGGCGCCGAGCACCCGCCCGGTCTGCTCCGGGTCGAGCCCGCCGAGTCGCTCCGCCGCGTCCGCGTACGCCGCCTCGTCGCGCGCCCGCGCCGCCTCGACGGCCTCGGCGGAGGCCACGGCGATCGCGCGGGCGGCCGGCGGGAGATGGCGCCAGTTGCTCATGGGGGAACCCTAGTGGTAGAGGCACGTATGGACTTCGTCGAGCACCGGCCGATGCTCTACGGCCTCGCGTACCGGATGCTCGGCAGCGTCCACGACGCCGAGGACGTGCTGCAGGAGGCGTACCTGCGCTGGAGCGCCGCCGACCGGTCCGACGTCGCCGAGCCGCGCCGCTACCTCACCCGGGTCGTGGCCCGGCTCGCCGTGGACGCGCTGCGGGCCCGGCAGGCGCGGCGCGAGGAGTACATCGGCACCTGGCTGCCGGAGCCGGTGTCGACCGAGCCGTCGCCGTTCGGCGCCGTCGACACCTCCGACCTGTCGATCGCCGTCCTGCACCTCATGGAGCGCCTGACGCCGCCCCAGCGCGCGGTGTACGTCCTGCACACCGCCTTCGCCGTGCCGTACCCCGAGATCGCCGCGATCCTGCGGCGCTCCCCGGAGGACTGCCGCCAGCTGCACCACCGCGCCACCGAGGCCCTCGGCCAGAAGGCGCGCTTCAGCACCGACCCGGCCGAGATCACCCGCCTGCTCGAGGGGTTCCTGGCCGCGGCCCGCGGCGGCGACGTCGCGCGGCTGGAGCGGCTGCTGCACGACGACGTGGTGATCTGGAGCGACGGCGGCGGGCGGGCGCGCACGGCCCGCAAGCCGATCCTGGGGCGGGTCAAGGCGATCCGGTTCTTCGTCGCCGTCACCGGGCGGTACCTCACCGACCGGCCCGCGCTGCTCAACGGGCACCCGGTGCGGCTCATGGACGGCCGCCGCCGGTACACCCTCAGCGTCAACGTCGTCGACGGGCGCATCGCGGGCGTTTACATGGTCGCCAACCCCTTGAAGCTGAGGGCCATCGACGAGTACAAGTAGGGCATGCCTGCGGCGAACATTGCGCCGGACGGCGCAGACTATGTGATCGTGGGGGCCGGCCCCGCGGGGTGCGTGCTGGCCAACCGCCTCTCGGCCGCGCCCGGCAACCGGGTCGTCCTGCTGGAGGCGGGCGGCCCGGACAAGGCCCGCGAGATCCGCATCCCGGCCGCGTTCAGCAAGCTGTTCACGACCGAGTACGACTGGAACTTCCGCACCGCGCCGCAGCCTGGGCTCGCCGGGCGGGAGCTGTACTGGCCGCGCGGGAAGACCCTGGGCGGCTCGACCTCGATCAACGCCCAGATGTGGATCCGGGGCTGCGCCGCCGACTACGACGGCTGGGGCGTGCCCGGCTGGTCCTACTCCGACGTCCTGCCGTACTTCGGGCGCATCCTGCACCCCGAAGGGCCGCTGCACGTCGAGGCGCTGCGCAGCCCGAGCCCGATCACGGCGGCCTTCCTGGAGGCGTGCCGCGAGGTGGGCATCGCCGAGCGGCCGGACCTCAACGGCCCGGACAACAGCGGCTTCTCCCCCACCCCGGTCACCCAGCGCCGCGGCGCCCGGCACAGCGCGGCCGACGCCTACCTGCGCCCGGCCGTGCGCCGCGCCAACCTGACCGTGGTGACGGGGGCGACCGTCGACCGGCTGCGGCTGTCCGGGCCGGGCGACACCAAGCGGGTGACGGGGGTGACGTACCGCGCCGCCGACGGCACCGTCCGCGAGGTGACCGCCCAGCGCGAGGTGCTGCTGTGCGCGGGCGCGGTCGGCTCCCCGCACATCCTGCAGCTCTCCGGCATCGGCGACCCCGACCGGCTGCGCGCGGCCGGGATCGCCCCCGTGCACGAGCTGCCCGGGGTCGGCGCCGGCCTGCAGGACCACCTCAGCGCCGGGGTCGTCGTCACCTGCCCGCAGCCGATCACCATGGTCGCCGCCGAGTCGCTCGGCAGCCTGGCCCGCTACCTGATCGGCCGCACCGGCATGCTCTCGTCCAACGTGGCCGAGGCCGTCGCCTTCCTCGCCCGCGGCGGCGGCGCGCCCGACATCGAGGTGATCTTCGCGCCGGTGCCGTTCATCGAGCACGGCCTGGTCCCCCCGCCCGGCCACGGCCTGACCATCGGCGTGGTCCTGCTGCAGCCGGCCAGCCGCGGCACCGTCACGCCGGCGAGCGCCAACCCGGCCGAGCCGCCGGTGATCGAGCCCGGCTACCTCGACGACCCGCGCGACCTCGACACGCTCCTGTGGGGCCTGCGCCAGGCCGAGCGGATCGCGGCCACGGCGGCGCTCAAGCCCTTCGTCGGGGAGCCCATGGCGCCGTACGACGGCGTGCTGGACGACGACGCCACGGCCGCCTCGATCCGGCGCAACTGCGAGACGCTCTACCACCCGGTCGGCACCTGCCGCATGGGCGACGACCCCGGGTCGGTGGTCGACCCCGCGCTCAAGGTGCGCGGGCTGGCCGGGCTGCGGGTCGTGGACGCCTCGGTCATGCCGCGAATCAACCGGGGCCACACGATGGCGCCCGTCTACATGATCGCGGAGAAGGCCGCGACCCTCATCGACGGGTGACGCGCCGCAGCAGCAGCACGGTGACCAGGGGCCAGACCGCCTGGGCGCCGGCCGCCAGCCGCTCGGCCAGCCCGACCAGCACGCCCGTGCCCAGCGCCACGGCGAACAGCAGCACGAGCACGGCCAGGACCAGGGCCGCCGGGACCATCACGCGCACCGGCGGCCGGACCGGGCCACTCCCCGCGGGCCGCCACAGGGCCGGCCACAGCGCGAGGCAGGCGAACGCGACAGTGGCGGCGGCCTGGTGCGGGGCCGACCGCCCGCCGGCCGGCAGCGGGAAGGCGGCGACGAGCACGGTCGCGACCCCGCCCGCGCCGAGCATCACCCGGGCCGGCCGGGCCAGCGGCGCCAGCCCGCGCGCGGTGACGACGTGACAGACCCCGACGCCCAGCAGCGCCAGGGTCATCACCCAGCGGTGGTCGGCGTCCGTGGCGGCGAGGGCGCTGATCGTCTCGTGCAACGCGTCGAACCCGCCGCGCTGCAGGGCCGCGGCGAGCGTCCAGCCGCCGATGAGGAGCACGGGCGCGGCGGCGGAGGACCACAGGGCGTACCGGGGCACGGGCACGGGACGAGTATGACGGAGGCGACTTAAGTCGCGCACGACTTAATCGTGCGCTAGGCTATGTCCGTGGACGTCCTTCCGCTCGACCGACAGGTCTGCTTCGCGCTGTACACCGCCGGCCACGCGGTCACGGCGCGCTACCGGCCGCTGCTCGACGAGCTCGGTCTCACCTACCCGCAGTACCTCGTCCTACTCGCCCTCTGGGAGCAGGACACGCGGACCGTGAAGGATCTCGGCGCGGCGCTGCGGCTGGACTCCAGCACGCTGTCGCCGCTGCTGAAGCGCCTCGAGGCGGCCGGCCTCGTGGCGCGGGAGCGACGCCGCGACGACGAGCGCTCCGTCACCGTGCGCCTGACCGCCGAGGGCTCGGCGCTGCGGACCCGGGCGGCCGGCATCCCGGCCCGCCTGATCTGCGACGGCGGCCTCGACATCGGCGAGCTCGCGGAGCTCCGCGACACCCTCGTGCGGCTCACCGCCGCACTCCAGCGACAGGGAGAAATCGATGCAGGTGCTCTACACCGCTGACGTCACCGCCTCCGGCGACGGCCGCAACGGGCACGTGACCAGCTCCGACGGGATCCTCGACTTCGACGTGCGCACGCCCAAGGAGATGGGCGGCGCGGGCGAGGCGACAAACCCGGAGCAGCTGTTCGCGGCCGGCTACGCGGCCTGTTACCACAGCGCGCTGCGCAGCGTGGCGCGCCGCCAGAACGCGCTCCCGGCGGTCGAGGGCTCGCAGGTGCAGGCGCGCGTCGGCATCGGCTCCAACGGCGCCGGCGGCTTCGGTCTCGAGGTCTGGCTCACGGTCACCCTGCCCGCCGCCGACGCCGGCACCGCCCAGGCGCTGGCCGACGCCGCGCACCAGGTCTGCCCCTACTCCAACGCGACCCGCGGCAACATCGACGTGCACATCGAGGTCTCGGCATGAGCGGCCACGCTCATCGGCTGGCACAGCCTTCCTCATGGCGCGGCCGGAGCGAAGCGGAGGTAGCGGCATGAGCGGTACGGAGCGGAGCGGAGTGGCCGCTCATCGGCTGGCACAGCCTTCCTCATGGCGCGGCCGGAGCGAAGCGGAGGTTGCGGCATGAGCGCGACGAACCGGGTCTGGCACCTCGCGGCGCGCCCGAGCGGCTTTCCGTCCACATCGGACTTCGAGCTCAGGACCGAGCCCGTGCCGGAGCCCGGCCCCGGCCAGGTCGTGGTCCGCAACGACGTCATGTCCGTCGACCCCGCGATGCGCGGCCGGATGAACGACGTGAAGTCCTACGTGCCGCCCTTCCAGCTCGGCGCGCCCCTCGACGGCGGCGCGGTCGGCACCGTCGTCGCCTCGCAGAGCCCGGACGTGAAGGTCGGCGAGAGCGTCCTGCACGGGCTCGGCTGGCGGGAGTACGCGCTGCTGGACGCCGAGCGGGTCCGGACCGTCGACACCGCGGCCGCCCCGGCCTCGGCCTACCTCGGCGTGCTCGGCATGCCCGGCCTGACCGCCTACGCCGGCCTGCTCGACGTGGCCCGGATGCGCCCCGAGGAGACGGTGTTCGTCTCCGGCGCGGCCGGGGCCGTGGGCACGCTGGTCGGGCAGATCGCCCGGCTGCGCGGCGCCCGCCTGGTGATCGGCTCGGCGGGGTCGGCCGAGAAGGTTCGGTACCTCACCGAGGAGCTCGGCTTCGACGCCGCCTTCAACTACCGCGACGGCGACATCCGCGGCCAGCTCAAGCGCCTCGCGCCCGACGGCATCGACGTGTACTTCGACAACGTCGGCGGCGAGCAGCTGGAGGAGGCGCTGTTCCGGATGAACCTGCACGGGCGGATCGCGGTGTGCGGGGCGATCTCGCAGTACAACACCCCCGACGCCAAGGGCATCCGCAACCTGAGCCTGCTCATCAGCAAGCGCCTGACGCTGCAGGGCTTCCTGGTGCTCGACCACTGGTCGCGCCGCGAGGCCTTCACCGAGGAGATGATCGGCTGGCTGCGCGCGAACAAGGTCAAGGTCGCCGAGACGTTCGTGGACGGCATCGACCACGCCGTGGACGCGTTCCTGGGCATGCTCAAGGGCGACAACCTGGGCAAGATGGTCGTCCGCCTCAACGATGGCGCGTAACGCCGCGCTGTCGCTGGCCGCTCTGCTCGGCGCGGCCGGGGTGACGCACTTCGCGAAGCCCCGGCCGTACGACCGCATCGTCCCGCGCGTGCTGCCCGGGCCGGCTCGGGCGTACACGTACGTGAGCGGCGCGGCCGAGCTCGCCCTCGCGGCCGGGCTGCTGCACCCGCGCACCCGCCGCGCGGCCGGGCTGGCGGCGGCCGGGTTCTTCGTGGCCGTCCTCCCCGCCAACGTGAAGATGGCGATCGACTGGCGGCACGCATCCCCGGCCCGCCGGGCCGTCGCCTGGGGGCGCGTCCCACTCCAGATTCCCCTGGTGTGGTGGGCGCTCAAGGCCGCTCAGGAGAGCGCCGGCCCGATCGGCAGGTGAAGCTGGAAGGCCACCTCCGTGTAGTGGATCGACGGGGGCGGCAGCTGCTGCAGCTGCCGCTCCAGCACCACCAGCAGCTCGCGCGGGGGAGCGATCGGCCGCGCCATGATGCGCACCGCCACCGGGCGGTTCGGGGCCAGGCGGAACTCCACCATCAGCTCCTCGGTGTGGTGGCGCACGCCCGCGAAGAGGCCCTCCACCACGCGCCGGGCCCGGTCGAGGAAGTCGCTGAGCTCGGCCGGGGTGGTCGCCTGCCGCAGCTGCTCCTCGCTGGTGAGCAGCACGATGCGGCCCGGCGGCCGCGGCGCCGCCGGCCCCGCGGCGGTCGCGTCCATCGTGGTCGCCGCCGGTACGCCGTTGAGCAGCGTCGGCGGCATCGCGTTCACCGCGTCCGGGCCGCCCGCGGCCGGCTCCGGGTCCGCCGCGCCGTCGACGACCCGGAACGCGAGCGCGCGCACGGCCCCGCCGGGCAGGCCGATCTCGACCGGCCGGCCGGCCTCCACGGCCTGCAGCAGCCGGGCGTGCATGGCGCCGGTCAGCAGTACCGCGAAACCGTCCTCGACCTGACGCGCGGTCGGCGGCCGGGGCCCGTCCGCCGCGCCGCGGATGAGCAGCAGGAAGTTGCAGGCGAGCCGGGTGGCCCGCTCGCCGCCGGGGGCCACGATCGCGGCCGGGCCGGACTGCCCGGGCGCCCACACATAGGTCTTCGGGGTGCCGGCCAGCCCCGGCAGGTACGCGCACACCTCCGGCGCCTCCCGCATCGCCTCGCGCAGCGCCGGCAGCTCCTCGGCCGCCACGGACAGCTCCAGCCGGTCGCCGTCGTGCACGACGTGCAGGAACGGCAGGTTGTACGCGGGCGCGCGGGACAGCATCGTGGCCGCGCGGAACTCGGCGTCGTCCAGCACCGGGGCGCGCCCGGGCCGGAACCACCACGGGTGCGGGTAGTACCGCTCCTGCGCGCCGAGCAGCGCGAGCACCCGGGCGTGGCCGAAGCGCTGTACCACCGCGGTCTCCCCGCCCAGCAGCGGCAGCGCGACCAGCGGGGGGCGGGCCAGGTCCACAGTGGACGGGAGGGTGGCCGGCGGGTCGGCGTAGACGAAGCCGGTGACCCGCTCGTCGACGTCCACGCCGGGGCGGCCGAAGACGCTCACGTCGCCGGCGTCGACCAGCCGGCCCTCGGCCGCGAAGCGGTGCACGGTGCGGGCCATGGTGAACGGGAACCCGGGCGCGGGCGCGCCGGTGCGCGTGACGGCGAAGACCATCTCGCGCTGGCCGTACCGCGCGAGGCCGTCGGTCGTGTACAGCAACGCGGGCAGCATGCCGGAAGCCGTGCGGATGCCACCCTCGTCGATGGCGACCGACAGCTCGCCGGGGATGAGGATCTCCCGGCCAACGGGCAACGCGGAGCCCACGGGGCCGATCATGCCATCCGGGAGCAAGGCAACCCCATTTCCAAACCCCGGCGACAGGGTCACGATGAAGCCATGCGCGTAGGTGTGATGCGGATGACATCGGAGCCGCCGCCCGACTACGTCGCCTTCGTCACCCGTCACCTGGAGCCCCTGCGCCGGGACTCCTCCCGGGTCGTCGGCGGCGACGAGGACGCCGACCACCTCTACGTCGACGTCCTCACCGACGTGGCGACCCGCTGGCCGTGGCTGGAACTGCAGCGCACCCGGCTCGGGCAGGCGGCCGCGGCCGAGCAGTTTCTGGACCGGACCTTCCACCGCCGCTCCGAGCGCTGGTTCAGTGCGGAGGACCACGACCCGGCGCATGACGACGAGCACCAGATCACGGTCACCCCCGAGCGTCCGGAACAACCGCAGACGCGCCGGGTGTACGTCAGCACCGCCGTCCGCCTCGCCCCGATCGTCGTGCCCAGGCGGCGCAGCAGCTTCATCGCGGGCCCGGTGTCGGAGGCGGCGATCGCCTGGTGGCACGCGTACGAGAACATCCGGCGGCGCCGGCTCGTCTACGCCGGGTTCGTCGTGCTGACCCTCCTGCTCGCGCTCGCGCAGTTCAGCGGCACCGCCGGCGAGGCCTAGGGGTAGGCACGGAACATGTAGGCATGCTACTCGTAAGAATCGTAAAAAGTTCCCGAACGTGTTCAACGCCGCTTTCATACGGACCGATGGGCATGGCCGCCCCGCGCGGGGATAGAACGGGCTTGTGGAACCGTTGACCGTTCTCGCCGAGGCCGCGACACCCGGGGACTTCGCGGCCGCACGCACCCAGATGGCCCTCAGCCTCGGCTGGCACATCATCATCGCGAGCTTCGGCGTCGCCATGCCCGCGATCACCCTGTTCATGGAGTGGCGCGGGCACCGGACCGGGCTGGTCGAGTACCGGCTGCTGGCCCGGCGCTGGGCCCGCGCCATGGGCGTCCTCTTCGCCGTCGGCGCCGTCTCCGGCACGATCCTGAGCTTCGAGATGGGCCTGCTCTGGCCGGGCCTGATGGGCACCTACGGCCAGGTGATCGGCCTGCCGTTCACGCTGGAGGGCTTCGCGTTCTTCGTCGAGGCCATCTTCCTGGGCATCTACCTGTACGGCTGGGACCGGCTCCCGGCCAAGGTCCACATGTGGTCGGCCGTGCCGATCCTGCTGGCCGGCATCGTGGGCACCTTCTGCGTGGTCAGCGCCAACGCCTGGATGAACCAGCCCAAGGGCTTCGACCTCGTCGACGGCCGGATCACCGGCGTCGACCCGCTCGGCGCGATGTTCAACCGGGCCACCGGCCCGCAGTCGGTGCACATGCTCGTCGCCGCGTTCATGGTCACCGGCTTCTGCATGGCGTCGGTCTACGCGGTCGGCATGCTGCGCGGGCGCACCGACCGCTACCACCGGCTCGGCTTCCTGGTGCCGTTCACCGTGGCCGCGGTCATGGCCCCGGTCCAGGTCGGCGTGGGCGACTGGGCCGCGCACTACGTCGCCGACTACCAGCCGGCGAAGCTGGCCGCGATGGAGGGGCTGTTCCCCACCGAGCGCGGCGCCCCGCTGCACGTCGGCGGGGTCGTGATCGACGGCGAGCTGCGGTACGCCATCGAGATCCCGAACGCGCTGTCGCTGCTGGCCCACTGGGACCCGGACGCGGAGATCACCGGGCTGGACGCGGTGCCCGCCGACCAGCGCCCGCCGGTCAACATCGTGCACTGGTCCTTCCAGCTCATGGTCGGCGCCGGCTTCGCGATGCTCGGCGTCGCCGCCCTGTTCGCGTTCATCTGGCGCTTCCGCCGCGAGTGGCTGACAAGCGACACAGGCCTCGTCAGTGGAGACCCTGCCGGCCCGCGGCGGCTCTGGTACCGGTGGTTCCTGCGCGCGGCCGCGCTGTGCGGCCCGGCCGCCGTGCTCGCCCTCGAGGCCGGCTGGACCACCACCGAGACCGGACGCCAGCCGTGGGTGGTCTACGGCATCCTGCGCACCCACGACGCCGTGAACACCGCGCCCGGGCTGCGCGTCGGTCTCCTCGTGCTGACGATCGTGTACGCGCTGCTGACCGTCGCCACCGTGTTCGTCCTGCGCCGCCTGGCGAGGGACCGACCGGCGCCCGTCGCGCCGCAGGAGTCCGACGTCGAGACCTTCCCGGTGCCGTGATGCGGGCCGCCGACGCGCTCCTCGGCGTGCTCTTCGCCGCCGTCACCGCCTACGCCCTCTTCGGCGGCGCCGACTTCGGCGCCGGGTTCTGGGATCTCTTCGCCGGCGGCGCCCGCTCCGGCCGCCGCCAGCGCACGCTCATCGAGCACGCGATCGGGCCGGTGTGGGAGGCCAACCACGTCTGGCTCATCTTCGCCGTGGTGCTGCTGTGGACCGGCTTCCCGGCCGTCTTCGCGGGCGTGGCCGCGACGATGTACATCCCGCTCACGTGCGCCGCGCTGGGGATCATCGGCCGCGGCGCCGGGTTCGCGTTCCGCAAGACCAGCGACACGGTCGGCCGGCAGCGCATCTTCGGCGCGCTGTTCGCGTTCTCCTCGGTCGTCACCCCGTTCTTCTTCGGCGCCGTGGCCGGGGGCATCGCCTCCGGGCGGGTGCCGCCCTGGACGGCCGGGCGCGGCGACCTGCTCACGTCCTGGTGGAACCCGACCTCGGTGGCGACCGGCGCGCTCGCGGTGGCGGTGTGCGCGTACCTGGCCGCGGTCTTCCTCTGCCTCGACGCCCAGCGGCACGACCCGGACCTCGTCCCGGCGATGCGCCGGCGGGCGCTGTGGGCCGGGGCCGGCACCGGGGTGCTGGCCGTCGCCGGGCTGATCGTCGTGGAGGCCGACGCGGGCTGGCTCGCCGACCGGCTGCTGCGCCCGGTGCCGGCCGCGCTGGTCGTGCTCTCGGCCCTGGCCGGGCTGGCCTCGATCGGGCTGCTGGCCGCCGGGCGCTACGTCGCCGTGCGGGTCACCGGCGGCCTCGCCGTGGCCGCCGTGCTGTGGGGCTGGGCGGCGGCGCAGCACCCGTACCTGCTCCCGCCGGCCACGACCGTCGCCGCCACCGCCGCGACGCCCGCCGTGACGCGCGCCACCCTGTGGGCCGTCCTCGGTGGTATCGCCATCCTGACCCCGTCACTGTGGTGGCTGTTCCGCCTGTTTCAGACGCCTCTGCCCGATTCGTCCGACCGGTCGGCGGACGGCGACCGTTGACAAATCCTGCTAATGTCCGCCGAAGCTATGACTGATTCAAGGATGCGACGCTGGAGCGCGGCGGCTGGAGCCGTCGCGGCCTTCGGCGTCGGCCTGATCGCCTTCGCCGCGACGCCCGCGTGGGCCGCCGACCAGCTCGAGCTCAGGGTCGCCAACGGCAACGTCCAGGGCAAGGTCGGCGACAAGGTCCAGGTCGGCTTCACGATCAGGAACAACACCAAGCAGCCGATCACCGGCCTGACCGTGGTCGTGACGGCACCGGGCAACGCGGTGCTGGAGGCGGGCGACAACCCCGGCTGCGCCGTCGGCGGCGGCGGCCACGCGGCGACGTGCCGCTCCAACGGCACCCTGGCCGTCGGCAAGTCCGCCAACGGCGCGATCGCCCTGACGGTGAAGACCGCCGGGCAGGCGGCCGGCCGCATCGCGGTCGAGGGCGGCAACGCCGACAACTTCCAGCTGCGCGCCGTCGGGCCGACCCCCTCGGCGACCACGAAGTCGGCCAAGCCGACCAAGACCTCGAGCCTGTCGGCGAGCGAGACCCCGGGCCTCACCGAGGACGGCAGCTTCGCCGTGCCGGAGGCCGGCAACGGCGTCGCCATCGCGACGACCGACGCGGGCACCGACAAGACCAGCGACAGCGGCGGCGGCATGGGCCTGGGCCTGTGGGTCGGCATCATCGCGATCGTCGGCGCGCTCGGCCTCATCGGCAGCCTCTTCTACTTCCGGCGCAAGGACCGCAACGAGCCCGAAACGGGCATGCATCCGGTCGTCCCCGCGCCCCAGGGCTTCTACGGGGCGCCGGCCCCGACCACCTACGGGTCCCCGCCGCCGCCGGCCTACGGCGCTCCGCCGCCCCAGACCTACGGTCCGCCGGCCGCGCAGACCCAGATGATCAACCCGAACTTCGGCGGCGCCCCCGGCGGACCGACGCAGATCATCCAGCCGAACCCCAACGCGGGCCCCGGCGACGACCGGACCATCACCTTCCGCCGGCCCGACGACCTCTAGCCGGTCTTGAACCGGGCCGCGCTGGGCACGGCCCTCGTCTTCACGGCCAGCGGCGCGGTCGTCGGCGGCTGGGTCTCGCGCATCCCCGCGGTCGTCGAGCGGCTCGGCATCGGCCCGGGCGAGCTCGGCCGGGCCCTGCTCGCCCTCGGCCTCGGTTCACTCGTCTCCATGCCCGTGACCGGGCACGCCTGCCGCCGCTTCGGCAGCCGCGCCTGGGTGGCCGGCACCGCGGTGGTCGCGGTCGCCGCGCTCGCCGCGGCCGGGCTCGCGGGCGGGCTGTGGACGCTCGCCGGGGCGCTGTTCGTGCTCGGGCTCGCGTACGGCTCCTGGGACGTGGCCATGAACGTGCAGGGCAGCTTCGTGGACCGCACGGCCGGGCGCGAGTGGATGCCGCGGTACCACGCCTGCTGGAGCCTCGGCTCGATCGGCGGGGCGGCCGCCGGCTCCCTCGCGGCCCGGGCCGGCCTCGGCGCCGCCCCGCACCTGGCGATCGCCGCGGTCGTATCGCTCGCGGTCACGTACGCCGGCCTGGCCCTCTACCTCGACGAGCGCGCCGCCGCCCCGGCCGCCGCCGACGGGCGTCCGCGCGCCCCGATGAGCCGGGCGCTGCTGCTCATCGGGCTGATCACGCTGTGCGCGACGGTGGCCGAGGGGGCCGCGGGCGACTGGCTGGCGCTGTACCTCGACACCGGCCGGGGCCTCTCGCAGGCCTCGGCGGCGCTGGGGTACACCGTGTTCGCCACCGCGATGACCGCCGGCCGGTTCGCGGGCAGCGCCGCCGTCGCCCGCCTCGGCCGCTCCGGCGCCGTGCGCCTGGGCGCGCTGCTCGGCGTGGCCGGCATCGTCGCCGCCGTGCTCGCCCCGGCCGCCGCGCCGGCCTACGCCGGGGCGCTGCTGTGGGGCCTGGGCGTGTGCCTGGTGTTCCCGGCCGCGGTCAGCGCCGCCGGAGAGACCGACCGGCCCGCGGAGGCGATCGCGCTCGTCACCAGCATCGGATACGGCTCGATCCTGGTCGGACCGCCGCTCATCGGCGCCCTCGCCGACGTGATCGGGCTCGGGCGGTCGCTGCTGGGCCTGGCCGGGCTGGTCGCGGTCGTCGCGGCCCTGGCCCCGGTGCTGCACCGCCGGGCTCAGGACGGCAGCGCGTCCATGGCCCGGTAGATGCGCACGTCGGAGACCGGGTAGGCGGTGCCGAGGGCCTGGGCGAAGAGCCCGACGCGCAGCTCCTCGATCATCCAGCGGATCTCGCGCAGCTGCGGCGTCATCGTCATCGTGGCCGCCAGCTGGTCGTACTCCCGCTGCACCTCCTGCACCGTGAGCATCCGGTCGCGGTCGCGCCCGGTGTCCGTCGGCACCTTCTCCAGGCGCCGCTCGATGCCGCGCAGATAGCGCTCCAGGTCCGGCAGTCGCTGCCAGCCGGTGTCGGTGACGAAGCCGCGGTACACCAGCCGCCCCAGCTGCGCGCGCATGTCGGTCAGGGCCGGCAGCAGCAGCGGGTTCTTCGTGCGGGCCAGGCGCTGCTCGACGTCGTAGGAGGCGGCGAGGATCTTGCGGACGCGGCCCACGATGTCGAGGGTCAGGTCGACCAGGTCGGCCCGCACCTTGTCGCGCAGCGCGGCGAAGCCGGCCTCGTCCCACGCCGGGCCGCCCGCGTCGGTCATGAGCTGGTCGACCGCGCCGGCCGCGCAGTCCTCGAGCAGGTCGACGGCGTTGCGGTGCGGGTTGCGGCTCAGCGCCAGCTTCGCCTCGTTGGACAGGCGGCCCTGCACGAACCGGGCCGGCGGCGGAAGCGTGAGCTGCAGCAGGCGGCGGGTGCCGCGCCACATCTCGTACTGCTGGCGGGCCGGCAGGTCGAAGGCCTGGACCGAGACCGAGGCGCCGTCGTCGACCAGGGCCGGGTAGACGGTGAGCGTGTGCCCGGCGACCGTGCGCGACAGGCTGCGCGGCAGGGTGCCGAACTCCCAGGTCGTGGCGCCCTCGCGGGTCACGTCCCCGGCCGCCTCGGCGACCGTCTCCTGCACCTTCGGGGCCAGGCGCTCCCGCAGTACCGTCAAATCCTTGCCCTCGCCGAGGACCTTGCCGGCGTCGTCGACGATCCGGAAGGTCATCTTGAGGTGCTCGGGCACCTTCGGCCAGTCCCACTCGGCCCGCGGCACCGAGACCCCGGTCATCCGCCGCAGCGTCAGCTCCAGCGCGTCGAGGAGGTCGCCGTCGCGGGGCGGCATCTCGGCGAGCGCGTCGCGGGCGGTGTCGGGGGCCGGGACGAAGTTGCGCCGGGTCGCCTTCGGCAGCGACTTGATGAGCGCCGTCACGAGGTCCTCGCGCAGGCCCGGCACCTGCCAGGCGAAGTCGCCGGGGCGGACCGAGCCGAGCAGCGGCAGTCCGATGTGGACCGTCACGCCGTCGGCCTCGGTGCCCGGCTCGAACTGGTACGTCAGCGCGAAACGGCGCCCGTCCTGCTCCCACGCGTCCGGGTACCTGGCCGCCTCCAGGGGTTCCGCTCCGGCGTTGACGAGCATCGCCGGGTCGAACGTGAGCAGGTCCGGAGACTCCCGCCGGGTCCGCTTCCACCAGCTGTCGAAGTGGCGGCCGGAGACCACCTCCTCGGGCAGCCTTCCGTCGTAGAACTCGAACAGCGTCTCGTCGTCGACGAGCAGGTCGCGCCGGCGGGCCCGGGCCTCGAGCTCCTCCACCTCGCCGAGCAGCCGGCGGTTCTCGGCGAAGAAGGCGTGGTGGGTCTCCCAGTCGCCCTCGACCAGGGCGTGGCGGATGAACAGCTCGCGGGACAGCGCCGGGTCGATGCGGCCGTAGTTGACCTTCCGGTTGGTGACGATCGGAACGCCGTACAGCGTCACGCGCTCCACCGCCATCACCGCGGCCTGCTTGCGCTCCCAGTGCGGCTCGCTGTACTGCCGCTTCACGAGGTGCTGGGCCAGCGGCTCGATCCACTCGGGCTCGATGCGGGCCACCACCCGGGCCCACAGCCGCGTGGTCTCCACGAGCTCGGCCGCCATCACCCAGCGCGGCGTCTTGCGGAACAGGGCCGAGCCCGGGTTCACCGCGAAGCGGGCGCCGCGCGCGCCGACGTACTCGTTCTTCTCCGCGTCCTTGAGCCCGATCTGCGACAGCAGTCCGGTCAGCAGGGAGACGTGGATCGGCAACGGGGCCGCGGGCTGCTCGTTCGGGGTCACGTCCATCGTCTTGAGCACCTGGCGCAGCTGGCTGTAGATGTCCTGCCACTCGCGCACGCGCAGGTAGTTGAGGTACTCGGCCCGGCACAGCTTGCGGAACTGGTTGCTGGACAGCTCCTGCTGCTTCTCCTGCAGGTAGTTCCACAGGTTCAGGTAGCCGGTGAAGTCCGAGTCCTTGTCGGCGAAGCGGGCGTGCGACTGCTGGGCCTGGGCCTGCTTGTCGGCCGGGCGCTCGCGGGGGTCCTGGATGGACAGGGCCGCGGTGATCACCATGACCTCGCGCACGCAGCCGTTCTTGTCGGCCTCCAGCACCATCCGGGCCAGCCGCGGGTCGACCGGCAGCTGGGAGAGGCGGCGCCCGAGCGCGGTCAGGGCCTGTTTGTGATCAAGTGCGCCGAGCTCCTCCAGGAGCTGCACCCCGGCGGTGACGTTGCGCCGGTCCGGCGGGTCGATGAACGGGAACGCGCCGAGGTCGCCGAGGCCGAGCGCGATCATCTGCAGGATGACCGACGCCAGGTTGGTGCGCAGGATCTCCGGGTCGGTGAACTCGGGCCGGGCGTTGAAGTCCTCTTCGCTGTACAGGCGGATGCAGATGCCGTCGGAGGTCCGCCCGCAGCGGCCCTTGCGCTGGTTGGCCGAGGCCTGGGAGACGGGCTCGATGGGCAGGCGCTGCACCTTCAGGCGGTGGCTGTACCGCGAGATGCGCGCCGTGCCGGGGTCCACGACGTACTTGATGCCGGGAACGGTGAGCGAGGTCTCGGCCACGTTCGTCGCCAGCACCACCCGGCGCCCGCTGTGCGCCTGGAACACCCGGTGCTGCTCGGCGAAGGAGAGCCGGGCGAACAGCGGCAGGATCTCGGTGCCGGGCAGGTCCAGCTTGGTCAGGGCGTCGGCCGTGTCGCGGATCTCGCGCTCGCCGCTGAGGAAGACGAGCACGTCGCCGGGGCCCTCGTCCTGCAGCTCCATGACGGCCAGGCAGATCGCGTCGAACTGGTCGGCGTCCTCCTCGTCCTCGATCGGCCGGTACCGGACCTCGACGGGGTAGGTGCGCCCCGACACCTCGACGATCGGGGCGTCCCCGAAATGCCGGGAGAACCGCTCGGGATCGATCGTGGCCGACGTAATGATGATCTTGAGATCGGGGCGGCGGGGCAGGAGCTGTTTGAGGTACCCCAGGATGAAGTCGATGTTCAGGCTGCGCTCGTGGGCCTCGTCGATGATGAGCGTGTCGTACCGCCGCAGCAGCCGGTCCTGCTGGATCTCGGCGAGCAGGATGCCGTCGGTCATGACCTTGACCATGGTCTGCTCCGACGACTGGTCGGTGAAGCGCACCTTGAAGCCGACGGTCGCGCCCAGGTCGGTGCCGAGCTCCTCGGCGATGCGCTCGGCCACGGTCCGGGCCGCGATCCGCCGCGGCTGGGTGTGCCCGATCTGGCCGGTGACCCCGCGGCCGAGCTCGAGGCAGATCTTCGGCAGCTGGGTCGTCTTGCCCGACCCGGTCTCGCCGGCCACGATCACCACCTGGTGGTCGCGGATCGCGGCCAGGATCTCGTCCTTGCGCTGGCTGACCGGCAGCTGCTCCGGGTAGCTGATCGCGGGCAGCGCGGCGCGGCGGGCGGCGACCCGCTGCTCGGCGCGCTCGACGTCGGCCCTGATCGCCTCGGCGATGCCCTGCGCGTTCTTGGAGCGCTTGGCCCCGTCGAGACGGCGGCGCAGCCGATGCTGATCCTGGGGCATGAGCCCGGCGAGGCGAGCGCGCAGCTCGCTCAGGGCGGCCGGCTGGGGCGTTTCAGACATGACGCGCACAAGAATAGGCATGCGCCCGCGCGATTGCCCCGTGATTTTCACCCGCGCCCTGGTTTCCGATCGACACCCGGCGGCCCGCCGTGACGCACTGTCACTCCAGCCACTAACGTCACATCCATGGCCCTGCCCGCGGTCCCCTCCCAGCCGTCACCCTCCGGCGTGCGCCCCACCCCGCGCCACGCGGCCCAGGGCCGCATCTTCTCGGCCGGCACCTTCGCCACCGGCGCGTTCCCGACGGTCTCCGCGGCCCGCCCGGGCCCGGCCCGCCCCCGGCCGCCACGCGCCCTCACGCTGGGCACGCTGGAGGAGGACGACCTGCGCGACGGCGCCGCCTACCAGGCCATCGGCTTCTACGACCTGGCCCTGACCGGCCGCAGCGCGAAGTCGGCCGAGTTCGTGCAGTGCCGCTTCAACCGCGCCGACCTGACCGGCACCGCCCTGTCGGGCGCGATCCTCACCGACTGCCTGCTCGAACGCACCGCACTCGACCACGTGCACGCCGATCACGCCGTCCTGCACCGCGTCACGCTGCGCGACTGCGGCCTGGCCGACCTGCAGTGGCTGGGCGGGACCCTGCGTGACGTGACGGTGCGCGACTGCCGGGCCGAGCGCAGCGTCTTCCGCGACGCCCAGCTGCACTCCGTCTTCTTCACCTCGACCGACCTGACCGGCGCCGACTTTACCGACGCCGACCTGACCGGGGCCACGTTCAGCGGCTGCGACCTGACCGGCGCCACCTTCACGGGCGCGGCCGCGGCGGGGGCCCGCTTCGAGTCGTGCACCCTCGGGGGCGCGGCGGGCATCGAGGGCCTCGAGGGCGCCACGATGACCGGCGTCGACGCGGAGGAGCTGCTGGGCCTCTTCGCCACGGCCCTGGGAATCACCCTGTCGGATGACTGACTGATTTCTGTCACCCGGGCACTTTGTCGCCGGGCTGTGTTACGCGGGCCAGCCCAGCTTGGACCGGCGGCGCGCGGTCACCTCGATCTCGATGCGCATCCGCGGGTCCGAGAGCCCGCAGACCTGCATGGTGGCCGCCGGCCGCACGTCGCCCATCCACCGCCGCAGCACCGGGAAGCAGGGCTCGAAGTCCGCGGCGTCGGGCAGCAGGTACCGCACCCGCACCACGTCGGCCGGCGAGGCCCCGGCCTCCTTCAACGCCGCGTCGATGTTGCGCCAGCACTGCTCGGCCTGCTCGACCACGTCGTCCGAGATCGTCATGCGGGCGTAGTCGAACCCGGTCGTGCCGGACACGTGCACCCAGTCGCCGTCCACCACCGCGCGGGAGTACCCGATCTCCCGCTCGAACGTCGACCCACTCGAAATCAACCGCCGCTCGCTCATGCCTCAGACGCTAGAGGGCAGCTTCCCCAGCTGGCGCAGCAGGTCCACGTCGTCGCTCATCACCCAGATGTCGGTGATGAGCCCGTCGCGAACGGTCAGGATGTCGTTGACGCGGATGCGCAGCGGCCGTCCGGTCGCGGCGACCCGCCCGAACGGCGTGTCGTACGGCCCGACGTGCCGCACGTGCATGAAGAACCCGATCACGACCCGGTCCGCGGTCTCGACGCGGTGCACGATCTCGGTCCGCCGGTCGGCGAACGCCGCCTGCAGCGCCCGCGCGCGGGCCACGAGCCCCTCGGCGGACACGGGCACCCCGTTCACCGGCACGGGATCGGCGTAGTACCGCCGAAAATCGGCGACGGCGTCGGCCCGCTCGTCGACCGGCGAGTCCCACAGCGCCAGTACCGCCTCCAGATCCATGCCTTTCACTGTGCCGGATCGGGCCGCGCGCCCTGGCATGCTTGTCCGCATGCCGTCGCCCGTGAACCGCCACGCACCCGCCCGCGTGCGCTTCACGCGCGACGAGCTCCTGGCCGCCGCGGACCGCCTGCTGCCCGACGTCATCGCCCCGGGCCTCGACGTCCTGCTGTGCGGCATCAACCCGGGCCTGTGGTCGGCGGCGAGCGGCCACCACTTCGCCCGCCCGGGCAACCGCTTCTGGCCGGCCCTGCACCGGTCCGGCTTCACCCCGCGGCAGCTGCGCCCGGACGAGCAGCACCTCCTGCCGGGCTGGGGCCTGGGCATCACGAACCTGGCCGCCCGCGCGACGGCCCGGGCGGACGAGCTGACCCGCGAGGAGCTGACCGCGGGCGGCACTCTCCTGCGCGCGAAGGTGGCCGAGTACGCGCCGCGCTGGCTGGCCGTCCTGGGCGTGACCGCGTTCCGGGTCGCCTTCGGCACCCAGGCGGCGAAGGTCGGCCCGCAGGACTCGGACGCCCTGCTGCCGACGCGGCTGTGGATCCTGCCGAACCCGAGCGGCCTGAACGCCCACTACCAGCTGCCGGCCCTGGCCGCCGAGTTCGCCCGCCTCCGCGAGGCCGCGGGGCGATGACCGCGCTCCCGGAGGCTGACTGCTTCCTGCACCCCGATGCGGTCGCCGGCGTGGTCACCGGCGACGACTGGCGCCGTCCGGAGCTGCAGGCGCGCTACGGCGGGCACTGGGTCCCGGCGCTGCTGGCGAGGATCCGGGCTCAGGACAGCTCGGACGGCGGGTCGTAGCGGGCGACGCGCTCGGCCAGCAGGCGGCCGAAGACGCCGCTCGGGCGGCCGCAGTCGGCGCAGACGAAGTTGTCGTCCAGGCGCGGGCCGCCGCAGTGGTCGCAGGGGCCGCGGTCGCGCGGGTCGGCGTAGGAGCGCAGCGCCTCCGCGAGGGCCTTCGCGACCGGCGCGCGCAGGGCGATGACCTGCTCGCCGACGCGCACCTCGGCCACCGCCGGGCCCGGGGCGGGGTCGTACACGTCGATGCGCTCGTTGAACTCCCGCAGGGCCCGCGCCACCAGATCGTCCACCCGCACGACCCTACGGCAGGAGGAGGTTCACGTCGCCGAACTCGTGCCACAGGTAGCCCTCGCGCACGGCCGCGTCGTACGCGGCGGCCAGCACCGGCGGCGCGGCCACCGCGGCCAGCAGGTCGAGGTGCGACGCGCGCGGCTCGTGGAAGCCCGTCAGCAGGCCGTCGACGACCGTGACGCCGCGGGACGGGGTGATGACGAGGTCCGTGTACCCCTCGCGCGCCACGACCCGGCCCGACGGCGCGACCGCGCTCTCCAGGGCCCGCACCGCCGTGGTGCCGACGGCGATGATGCGCGCGCCCGCCGCCCGGGCGTCGTTGACCAGGCGGGCCGTGGCGGGCGGGACGGAGTACCACTCCTCGTAGGGTCGCTCGTGCGCCTCCGGCGAGGCGACCCCGGTGTGCAGCAGCAGCGGCGCGAACTGCACGCCCCCGGCGACCAGGCGGGTCACGACCCGCTCGCTGAACGGCCGCGCGGCCGAGGGCATCTCGGCGCTGCCGGGCTCGCGGGCGAACACGGTCTGGTACGCCGACAGCGGCCACCGCCGCCGCACGTACGCGTAGCGGATCGGCTCGCCGTACCGGCGCAGGAACTCGGGCACCGGCACCGGCGTTCGCACGGTCGCGACCCACAGCCGCCCGCGCGTGTAGGGCTCCTCCAGCGTGACGCTCGCCCCGCCGGGCAGCCGCAGCTCGCCGGGGGCGCCGGGGTGCGGGCGCCGGTCGGGGCCGCGCACCTCGACGACCCAGCGCCCGTCGGGCCGGTGGGTCGAGAAGTGCAGGCTCAGCGGTACCCCCGAAACGCGCACCGCCGCCGCCAGCGTCCCGGACGTGTTGACGACCAGCACGTCGCCGGCGCGCAGCAGCCCGGGCAGCTCGGTGAACCGGTGGTGGGCGACGCCGGCCGGCGACGCGACGAGCAGCCGCACCTCGTCACGGGCCAGGCCGCGCGCCTCCGGGGGCTCGCGCGCCTCCAGCTCGGCCGGGAGCGCGAAGTCGAGCACGGCGGTCACAGCTTGACCCGGCCCGACTCGGGCCGCGCCGCGAGCAGCCGCAGGAACGCGGGCGTCACGGACTCGGGCGGCGGCCGGTCGCCGATGTCCTCGTCCGGGAACGCCTCCTGGTGCATCTGCGTGCGCAGGTCGCCGGGGTCGACCCACCACACGCGCAGCTTCGGCTCCTCGGCCGCCAGCACGTGGCTGAGCTGCTCGACGGCGGCCTTGGCCGCGCCGTACCCGCCCCAGCCCGGGTACGCGCCCGTGGCCGCGTCCGAGCTGATGTTCACCACCGCCCCGCCGTGGTCGCGCAGCGCGGGCAGGGCGAGCTGGGTGAGGGCGAGCGGCGCGACCAGGTTGACCTCGAGCACGTCGCGCAGGGCGCTGTGCGGGTAGTCGGCCAGCGCCGGCTGCGGGCTCGGCCCGAGGATGCCCGCGTTGTTCACGAGCAGGTCGAGCCGGCCCGTCTCCAGCGCGGTCTCGACGAGCAGAGCCCGGTGCCAGGAGTCGGTGACGTCGCCGGGGATCGCCCTGATGTTCGGGTGGCCGGCCGGCTCTACCGGTTCTAGGGTCCGCCCGTCGCCGATGACGGTCCAGCCGGCCCCGGCGAGCGCCTCGGCGAGCGCCTTGCCCAGGCCGCGGGAGACCCCGGTGACGATGGCGGTTCTGGTGTCCATGACTTCGACGCTAAGAAGCGCACGGCCGCGTGCCATCGGGCGGCGGACGGGGGCGCGCCTAGGTCCATGGTCCTAAGACCCTGGCGTCGGTACCTTGGGGAGCGTGGCCGGATGCGATCGGGAAGAGCTGCGCGAGGTGAGCGCCGCGGTGCTGGCCGTCACCGCGCACCGCTCGGTGCGCGAGGTCCTGCAGACGATCGTCTCGGCCGCGCGGCGGCTGCTCGACGCCGAGTACGCCGCGCTGGGCATCCCCGACGAGCTCGGTTCGTTCCGGGAGTTCCTGGCCGACGGCCTCAGCGACGAACAGTGGCGGCGCATCGGCCCGATCCCCCGCCAGCACGGCCTGCTGGGCGCGATGCTGCGCGACCCGAGCCCGGTCCGCTCGGCCGACATCCGCACCCACCCGCGCTTCGAGGGCTACCCCGCGGCCCACCCGGAGATGGTCGACTTCCTCGGTATGCCCATTGTGGACGGTGTCGAGATCCTCGGCGAGCTGTTCCTGGCCAACAAGCGCGGCGGCGCGTTCGACGCCGACGACGAGGAGCTGCTGAAGCTGCTCGCCGCGCACGCGGCCATCGCGATCGTCAACGCCCGCCTCTACGAGCGCGGCCGCGAACTGTCCATCGTGGAGGAACGGCAGCGGATCGCCCGCGAGCTGCACGACGCCGTCACCCAGAAGCTGTTCAGCCTCCGGCTCACCGTGGACGCCGCGGCCGCGCTGGTCGGGCGCGACCCGGCCCGCGCCGCCGCCGAGCTCGACGTGGTGCGCCGCCTGGCCGCGGAGGCCACCGCCGAGCTGAAGTCCATCGTGGTCGGCCTGAGCCCGGTCGACCTCGCCGGCGACGGCCTGGCCCCCGCCCTGCGCCGCCAGGCCGAGCTGCTCGACCGCGTCCACGCGGCCGAGGTCTCCTTCACCGCCGACGCGGTGCCGCGGTTGCCGGCGGCACGCGAGGAGGCGGCGTACCGCGTGGCCCAGGAGGCCCTGCACAACGCCCTGCGGCACGCGGCCGCCGCCCACGTAGCCGTGCAACTGCGCCGCGCGGGCCCGGGCGTGGTGCTGACCGTCGCCGACGACGGCCGCGGCTTCGACCCGCGCGGCGACCTGCCCCGCCCGCGGCTGGGCCTGGCCTCGATGCGCGAGCGCGCCCGCGCGGCCGGCGGCCGCCTCCTGATCCGCTCCACGCCGGGCGCGGGCACGACGGTGACGATGGAGGTGCCGGGTGCCTGAGACCGTCCGGGTCCTCGTGGTCGACGATCATCCGGTGGTACGCCAGGGGCTGCGCACCTTCCTCGACGTGCAGGACGACATCGAGGTCGTGGGCGAAGCTTTCGACAGCAAGTCGTGCGTGGCGGAGGCGGCCCGCACCGACCCGGACGTGATCCTGCTGGACCTGCGCATGCCGGGCGGCGACGGCGTGTCGGCCCTGCACGAACTGGCCGCGGCCCACACCCGGGCGCGGGTGCTGGTCATCACGAGCTTCACCGAGCCCTCAGCGGTCCTACCGGCCGTGCGCGCGGGCGCGGCCGGCTACGTCTACAAGGACGTGGACCCGCCCGCCCTGGCCGCCGCGATCCGCGCCGTGCACGCCGGCCACATCCTGCTCCACCCCGACGTGGCCCGCCTGCTGACCGAGGGCGCACCACCCCCGGATGCGGCCCACCTGACGGCGAGGGAGCGCGAGGTCCTGGCGGAGGTGGCCCGGGGCCGCTCGAACCGCGAGATCGCGCGCAACCTGGGCCTGGCCGAGAAGACGGTCAAGACGCACGTGAGCGCAATCCTGACCAAGCTGGGCGTACAGGACCGGACGCAGGCGGCCCTGTACGCAGTGCGCAACGAGCTGTTCTCCTAGCTCGCTCCGCTCGCGTTGGGGGAGCTTCGCTCCACCCAAACCCCCTCAAAATCCCCGCCATCGCACTCGAGTCACAACAGGCGCCGAAGCGGCGGCGGCTCCGAAAAGTCGGGCGCTCCGCGCCGCGACTTTTCGGATTTTTCGCCCGTCGGGGTATTCGCCCGTTCAGCGGCTTTCGCCGAGGGCCTCGTCCAGGATGGCCAGGCCCCGGTCGATCTCCTCGTCGGTGCTCGTCAGCGGCGGCGCGATCCGGAACGTGCCGCCCATTCCCTTGAGCTGCACCACGTTCATGTGCAGGCCCAGCTCCAGGCACCGCCGCGTGACCTCGGCCCCCAGCTTGTCCGCGCCGGTCTTGGCCGCGCGGTCGGTCACGAGCTCGAGGCCCTGCAGCAGCCCGCGCCCGCGTACGTCGCCGACCGCATCGTGCCGGCTCCGCAGCTCGAGCAGGCCCCGCCGCAGCCGCTCCCCCAGCTCGGCCGCGCGCCGGTCGAGGCCGTCGCGCTCGATGATGTCGAGCACCGTGAGCCCGACCGCGGCGGGCAACGGATCGCTGACGTGTGTGGTGTAGAACAGGAACCCGCGCTCGTACGCCCTCTGCTCGATCTCCTCCGTGGTCACCACGGCCGCCAGGGGAAGGCCCGCACCGAGCGTCTTCGACAGCGTGAGGATGTCGGGCACGACGCCGTCGCGCTCGAACGCGTACCACATCCCGGTTCGCCCGAGGCCGGTCTGGGCCTCGTCGAGAATGAGCAGCATGCCCCGCTCACGGCACTTGGCCTGCAGCGCCGCCAGGTAGCCGGCGGGGGGCTCGATGACCCCGCCGGAGCTCAGGATCGGCTCGACGAGGCAGGCGGCCGGCGCCCCGGACGACTGCGCGTCGAAGAGCGCGAACGCGTGGTCGAGCTGGCGCCGCCAGTCCAGCGTGCCGTCGGGGAGGGTGAAGTCGGGGCGGTACGAGTCCGGCGCCGGGATCGCGAAGTTGCCCGGCGCCGGCGGCCCGTAGCCACGGCGCCCGGCGCTGTAGGTGGCCCCGGCCGCCGCCTGGGTCATGCCGTGCCAGGAGCGGGCGAAGGAGACGATCTCGTACCCGCCGGTGACGAGCTTCGCCATGCGCACGGCCGCCTCGTTGGACTCGGCGCCGGTCGTGAGCAGCAGTACCTTCGACAGCTCCGGCGCCTCCGCGCGGTGCAGCGACTCGGCCAGCCGGCGCGACAGGTCCACGACGGGCCGGGAGAGCATGCCGCTGAAGAGGTGGTCGAGCTCGCCGATCTGCCGCCGTACCGTCGCCACGATCTCCGGATGCGAGTGCCCCAGGATCCCGCTCATCTGCCCCGACGTGAAGTCGAGGATGCGCCGCCCGTCCTCGGTGAAGACGTGGCTGCCCTCGGCGCGCACGATGATCTCCGGGGTGAACGCCCCGCCGTACCGCACGACATGCCGCTCGGCATCGCTCCAGAAGTCCGCCATGACCTGACGCTACGGCCCGCACTATGTTCACTTCCAGCTCACAATCTCGCACAGCTTGTTCGGAGGCGGCGAACACATGCTCGATCCGTGGCGCCTGAAGCTGCTCGGCGACCTGGCCGCGCTCGGCACCGTGCGCGCCGTGGCCCAGGCCGCCCACCTGAGCCCCTCGACCGTCTCCCAGCAGCTCGCGGTGCTGGAGCGGGAGGCCGGCGCCCGCCTGTTCGAGCGGGCCGGCCGCCGCCTGCGGCTCACCGACGCGGGCCAGACCCTGGCCCGGCACGCCCGCACGATCCTCGACCAGATGGAGACCGCGCGCGCCGAGCTCGCCGGCGACGCCTCCGCGCCGGCCGGCCGCGTGACGATCGGCGCGTTCACGAGCGCGGCGAACACGTTCGTCCTGGCCGCCATCCGCCGCCTGCGCGCCGAGACCCCGCGCCTGCGCATCGACATCCGGGAGCTCGACCCGACCGAGAGCGTGCCGGCCCTGCGCCGCGGCGCGTGCGACATCGCCGTGACCGCCGACCTGTTCGACGGCACCGCCCCGGTCGACGAGGAGATCCGGCACACCCCGCTGGGGACCGACCCGGTGGTTCTCGTCACCGCTTCGGGCGCGGGCGCGGGCCCGGTCGATCTGGCCTCGTACGCCGGCGCTCTCTGGTCCGCGGAGCGCCCGGGCACGTGGACGCACGATCTCATCACGCGGGCGTGCCGGCGGGCGGGCTTCGAGCCGGACGTGACGGCGCTCTTCGCCTCGTACGGCCCGCTCCTGGCCCACGTCGAGGCCGGCCTCTCGGTGACGCTGCTGCCTGGCCTGGCCGTGGACCCGCGCTACGACGTGACCGCGCACCCTTTGCACGAGCCGCTGGAGCGCCGCATCACCGCGGCCGTCCGAGCATCGGCGGCGAACCGCCCGGCGATCGCCACGACCCTGGCCGCCCTGCGCGAGGCCGCCGGATGACCTACGGCTTGGGGGCGCGCAACTGCTCCAGCACCAGCGGGTCGATCGAGCCGGCCACCATGCGCTCCTCGAGGTTCTCGACCCCGGCCCAGGCGTCGAGGGAGTCGTACCCGAGCGCCGCCAGCCGCTCCCCGACCTCGACCGCGAGAGGGCCGTCCAGGGGTAGCAGGGTGGCGGGGTCGGGCTTGCCGAAGTACAACTCCCAGAGGTCTATGAGCCCGCCCATCCGCCCGACCGGATCGGGGTCGTCGTCCACGCGGAGGTCGACCTCGGTATCGCTCATGCCCCCGTACCCGGCCCCGCGCCGCACGGTGAACAGCGCCGCACTCTGCCGCCCGCGACTGTCCCCACCGGCGGCGTCCCCGGCGACGAGCGCCGCGTAGAGCCGGCGCGGCAGCGACAGCCCCGCCGAGCCGAGCCACGCGCGCTCCATCTCGGCCACGACCTCGGCCCCGGCGAGAATGTTCCCCTGGATCGCGTACCCGTCCCCGGCCACGCCCCCGGCCCACGAGAAGCACTCGTCCCCGGTGAAGGTCGCCCCGTCCCCGTCCGGCCCGACGACCCCGAGCTGCCGGTGCGCCCGCCCGGCGTCGGCGGCGGTGAGCCCGGCAATGACGTCTCCGGCGGCGGTTCCGGTCCGCAGCAACGCCAGCCCCTGCACCCGGTACGCCAGGTTCGCGAACGCCTGCGTAGCAAGCCCCCCGACCCCGGCCTCGGCGGCGGGCACAGCGGCCCCGACGGCGAGGAACTTGCTGGCCACCGCGACCCCGAGGGACAGCCCGTCTTCGGAGCGCCCAACGATCGAGAACGTCATGCGCACACGGTACGGCAATCCTTCACTCCGGCAATATTGCCGCCATGCAATCAGAATCGGCCCTAGGCTAATCGGTCGGCGGAAGGCATTCTTCTCCGATTCGGTGGAGCGGGAATTCGGAGATTACGGCGGCGTGCACAATGCACAGGCCGGCGCGGGCTCCGGTTGATTGTTCCGCGCCTTGACGAATCGACGGGGCCGTGCGCTCGTGACGCCGGCGCGGCGCGGTTTTGCCGTTTGGGGCCGGCCAGGTCGGCGCGGTCCATGCTGCGCCGCGGCTCGGGACCATCGTCATTGTCGGCGACGGCCCGCTCGACGGGGTGCCCATCCGGCAGGGCGGGACTTCCGGGCTGCTCAACCCGCGAAACGGGCGAAGTGGACCGAGCGGGCGGAACCACCGGGACCGGCGCCGCCGCACATGCGACCTGCTCAACCCGCGGAACCAGCGGGACGGGACATTCGACCTGCTCAACCGACGAAACCGGCCCGCCGGACGCAACGGCAGCCGCCCGCTGCTCGTAGTTCGCCTTCGCCTCCGCCGCCCGCCGCGCAAAGCTCGCATACCCCGCCGCCTCACTGCCATATTCCCGCCGAAGCTTCTCCGCATACCGACGCTTCAGCCCCCAGTAGCGACGCTCCTCGCATTCCCGCCGAAACGCATCTTGAGAAGGCGACCAATTCCGCGCCCGAGTCCGATCCCGCATAGCAGCCACTTGCGCCCGACTGAACAACGATATCTGCCCCACCACCCCACAATTATCCCAACCACTCCCGAACCTCGCCGCCCCACTTCATATAGCGCACAAATCCGGGACCACCGAATGACGACCCGCACGAACCCGCCGGCAAACCACGACCAAGAGGAATAACCGCACGCAACAACGAACAGCGACCACGCTTACACATTGCGGGAGCGCAAGCTCCCGCCACCATCGGCCGAGCGTCGTCGGACAGCCCCAAAGTCCAGGTAAGCCGACATATACCCCGTCAGGCGAAAAATCCGTTATGTCGCGGCGCGCCAGCGCCCGACATAACGCCCAGCCACCTCAAGAACCCGAAGGCAGCGCTCCCGGCGGCTGCGACAAGCACACAAAAGGCCCCCGAACCCCAGCACTGAATCGCTCCGCCGCGCGTAAGGCCGTCTCGACCCGCCGCTGCGGCGCCATCCGCGACTGCGCCGTCGCGAACAGCGCGCCCAGCGCGATCTCGTCCCCCACGCCGACCGCCGCGTACCCGTCCGCCGCCTCGGCCACCTGGTAGTCGTCGTGCACGGTGAAGAGGCGGCCCTTCACGCCGACGAGGAAGGTGCCGCCCTCCTCCCGCTCGCTGTCGCGCCGCGCCCAGCCGCCCGCCTTGAGGCAGTCGCGCACCGTGTCGATGAAACGGGTGGCCATGAAGCGCTCGATGTCGCCGACCGGCTTCGGGGGCTTGAGGGAGTACCGAATCAGCTGCCCCATGCGGAAAGACGTGGTGAACCCGAAGAGGTAGCCGTTGTTGTGGAACACCTTCGAGTCGGCGCGAACGGTCAGGCTCCAGCCCGACGCGCCCGCCGAGTCGCCGCCGATGTAGACGGTGCCCTGGTGGACCAGGCCGACGATCGCGGTCACCGGTCACCGTCCCCGGCGCCGGCGTAGCGGGCGAGGCCGTCCACCATGAGGTCGATCGCGAACTGGAAGCGCTCGTCGCCGCTGCCCTCGATCATCGTCGGGGCCAGCGCCACGAGGTTGGGGAACTCGTCGGCGGGGAGGGCCGCGAGGTAGTCGCGGACCTGGTGCAGGTACGGCTCCGCCTCGGCCTCGGTGCGCCGGCCCAGCTCGGCGTGGATGGACTGCTCGACGGCGTCGGCGATGATGATCATTGACATCTGGTCCATGGACCAGGCGCAGACGCGGTCCGGGATGCCGGCGCCGCGCAGGAGGGCCAGCAGGGCCTCGGTGTACCGCAGCGAGTTGGGGCCGGTCGGGATGTTCGCCCGCGCGACGCGCACGAGGTCGCGGTGCGAGCAGAAGACGTTGCGGCTGGCGAAGCAGGTGCGCCGCACCTCGGCCGTCCAGTCGGGGGCGTCCGCGCGCGGCAGCGGGATCTCGCCGACCACGCGGTCGAGGAGCTGCTCGAGGAGCTCGTCCTTGTTGGCGAAGTACGCGTACAGCGACGCCGCCCCCGTGCCCAGCTCCTGCGCCACCCGCCGCATGCTCAGCGCGTCGAGCCCGTCGCGGTCGACGAGGCGCAGTGCCGTGCTCAGCACCGCCTCCGCGCTCAGGGGCTGGCGGGCGGCCGGGGGCTTCTTCGGCGCCCGCCACGGTGGGGCGGGAATGGCGGCAGCTGGCACCCGCCAATCCTACTTGACACGAACGGTGTTCGTAAGTAGAACGATGTTCGTGAGAAACGAACAGCGTTCCAACCCCTGGGTCGTCCTCGCCGTCGTGCTGGCGGCCGAGGTCATGGACCTTCTCGACGCGACGATCATCGCCATCGCCGGGCCGTCCATCCGCGCGGACCTGGGCGGCGGTACCGCCTTCCTGCAGTGGCTCGCGGCCGGGTACACCCTCGCCTTCGCCGTCGGCCTCGTCACCGGCGGCCGGCTCGGCGACATCTTCGGGCGCCGTCCCATGTTCCTGGCCGGCGCGGCCGGATTCACGCTCATGTCGCTGCTCTGCGCGGTCGCGCCCGGGCCGGCCTGGCTTGTCGCGTTCCGGGTCCTGCAGGGCCTCTGCGGCGCCGTGCTCATCCCGCAGGGGCTCGGCCTGATCAAGGCCGCGTTCCCGGCCGAGAAACTCGGCGCCGCGTTCGCCGCGTTCGGCCCGGTCATGGGGCTCTCCGCGGTCTGCGGCCCGATCCTGGCCGGCGTACTCGTCGACGCCGACCTGTTCGGCACCGGCTGGCGCATGATCTTCCTGATCAACCTGCCGGTCGGCCTCGCCGCGCTGGTCGGGGCCGCGCTCGTGCTGCCCCGCACCGGCGAGCGCGACCCGGGCCTGCGCCTGGACCTGCCCGGCACGGCGCTGCTCGGCGGCGCGCTGCTGCTGCTCGTCTTCCCGCTGGTCCAGGGGCGCGAGCTGGGCTGGCCGGGGTGGTGCTGGGCCGCGATGGCCGCCTCCGCGCCCGGCCTGTGGCTGTTCCGCCGCTACGAGCAGGGCCGCGTGCGGGCCGGGCGGAGCCCGCTGGTCGAGCCCTCCCTGCTGGCCAAGCAGCGCTTCAACGCCGGGCTCGTGGTCGGGCTGATCTTCTTCGCCGGGCTCATGGGGCTGTCGCTCATCATCAGCGTGTACCTCCAGATCGGTCTCGGCTTCAGCCCGCTGCGCGCCGGCCTCACCCAGGCCCCCTGGGCGTTCGGCACCGCCTTGGGCGCGGTCGCCGCCCACGGGCTGAGCGCGCGCCTCGGCGGGCGGAAGGTGCTCGTCGGCGGTACCGGCGTCGTCGCGCTCGGCGTCGCCGGGCTCCTCGTCACCCTCGCGGCCACCGGGGGCTCGGCCTCGCCCTGGCCGCTGCTGCCCGCGCTGCTGGTGCTCGGGACCGGGATGGGGGCCTCGATGGCGCCGTACTTCGACATCGTCCTGGCCGCCGTCGACGAGCACGAGGTCGGCTCGGCCTCCGGCACCCTGACCGCCGCCCAGCAGGTCGGCGGCGCGATCGGGGTCGCCGTGCTCGGCACCGCGTTCTTCTCCTGGGGCGGCCGCGGCTTCACCGGCTCGCTCGAGCGCGTGCTGTGGCTCGAGCTCGGGCTGCTCGCTCTGGCCGCCGCGCTGTGCTTCCTACTGCCCGCAAGGGCACGGGAGGAGCCTGAAGAGGTGGATGAGGCGGCCGTGGCAACCGTTGCGGGTTAACCACCCCGAAGGCTGGGCATCAGGTTGGTACGGGCGAGAGGAGAAGCCATGACGTCCACCCTGGAGAACCGCCCGGCCGTGGCGCCGCGCGTGCAGAACCCGATCACCGGTACGACCACCCACACAGGCGATCGGTCCACGGCCGAGCTCGTGAAGCTCGCCGCCGAGCAGATCTCCACGCTGGTGCGCGACGAGTTGAAGCTGGCCCAGATCGAGCTCACCGCGAAGGGCAAGCGGGCCGGCCTCGGGGTCGGGATGTTCGGCGGGGCCGGGGTCATCGCGATGTACGGCGTCGGCGCCCTGCTGGCCGCACTCATCATCGGCCTGGCCGCGGTGATGCCGGCCTGGCTCGCCGCGCTGATCGTCGGCGTGGCGCTGTTCATCGTCGCGGGCGTGCTCGCGCTGGTGGGCAAGGGCCAGGTGAAGCGGGCCGTGCCGGCGATGCCGGAGGAGACGGTCGCGGGCGTGAAGGCCGACATCGACACCATCACCAGCTCGGTGAAGCACGGGGGCCACAAATGACGGCGACCGAATCGCACAGTGCCAACGGGCACAGCCAGGCCGCCGACCCGGACGCGCTGCGGGCCGAGATCGCCCGTACCCGCGCCGGGCTCGGCGAGACCGTCGAGGCCCTCGCGACCAGGGCCGACGTGAAGACGCGGGCCCAGGAGGCGATGCACTCCTCGGTCGAGACCGCGAAGCTGCGCATGCGCGAGGGTGTCGAGCAGATGGCGGTCAACGCCGCCTACGCGCGCCGCGAGCTGCGCATGCACCCGCGCCTGACGGTGCAGACCGGGATGCGCCGGATGCTCGACTCGGCGCGGGAGCGGCCGGCCCCGTGGGTCGTCGGCTCCGCCCTGCTGGTGCTGGCGGCGCTGGTCGGCTTCCGCAACCGGCGGGAGTACTGAATGAACAAGCTGCTGTACAAGCCGTTCAGCATCGCCTTCAGCGTGGCGGGCGGCATCGCGGCGGGGGTCGTGTTCAAGCAGATCTGGAAGCGCCTGTCCGGCGAGGAGGACGCGCCCGAGGCGACCTCGCGGGAGTACGGCTGGGGCGAGGTCCTGGCCGCCGCGGCGCTGCAGGGAGCGGTCTTCGCCGTGGTGAAGGCCGCCATCGACCGGGGCGGGGCGGAGGGCGTGCGCCGGCTCACCGGCGACTGGCCCGACGACCACTGAGCGACGGCATCGACGCACACCAGCGCCGGGGATGAAACCCCCGGCGCTGGCGCGTGTCCAAAAGCAAGCGTGCCTAACGCAGGAGCGCCTGCGCCCGGTCGCGCACATCCGTGTACACCTTCCGGACCCCCTCGGCGGGACCGGCCGGCACCTCGGCCGCGGACACCGGCCACGCCGGCGCCTCCGGTGTGCCGCGCAGGGCCCAGGCCGCCTGGCGGGCCGCGCCGAGCGCGACGTACTCCGCCGGCTCCGGCACGCTGACCGGCACCCCGAGCAGGCCCGGCGCGATCGCCCGGACCGCCGGCGAGGCCGCGGCGCCGCCGATGAGCAGCACCCGCTCGACCGGCACGCCCAGCGCGCGGACCGCGTCGAGGCCGTCGGCGAGCCCGCACAGCATGCCCTCGTACGCGGCCCGGGCCAGGTTCGCCGGCCCGGCGTTGGCCCGCGTGAGCCCGTTGAGCAGTCCGCGCGCGTCGGGCAGGTTGGGCGTGCGCTCGCCGTCGAGGTACGGCAACAGCGTCAGCCCGCCCGCCCCCGGCTCGGCCGAAAGCGCGAGCTCGTCCAGTGTGGACAGTGTCACGCCGAGCAGGCCCGCCACCGCGGTGAGCACGCGGGCCGCGTTCAGCGTGGCGACGAGCGGCAGGTGCCGCCCGCTCGCGTCGGCGAACCCGGCCACCGTCCCGCTCGGGTCGGTGACGGGCGTCGCGCTGACCCCGAACACGGTGCCGGAGGTGCCCAGGGAGACCACGAGGTCGCCCGGGCGCAGGCCCAGGCCGAGCCCGGCGGCCATGTTGTCGCCGGTGCCCGGGGCGAGCAGCGCCCCGTCCGCGGTCTCGCCGACGACCTCGGCCGGCCCGGCGACCCGGGGCAGCCGCAGGTCGCGGCCGAACGCGAGCCGGACCAGGTCCGGGCGGTACTCCCCCGTCGCCGGCGACCAGTACCCGGTCCCGGAGGCGTCGCCGCGGTCCGTCGTCTGCTCTCGGGAGCTCGCGTTCAGCCGATGCGTGATCCAGTCGTGCGGCAGCACCACCGACGCGGCGCGCGCCGCGACGTCGGGCTCGTGCTGGGCGACCCACCGCAGCTTGGTGACGGTGAAGCTGGCCACCGGCACCAGCCCGACGGCCTCGGCCCAGTCGGCCGCCCCGCCGGGCAGCTCGGCGATGAGGTCCGCGGCCGCGCCGGCGGAGCGGGTGTCGTTCCACAGCAGCGCGTCACGCACCACCTCGCCGGCCTCGTCGAGCAGCACCATGCCGTGCTGCTGCCCGCCGACGCCGATCGCCGCGACCCCGTCCAGCAGGCCGCCGGCGGTCGCCTCGCCGAACGCGGCCCACCAGTGCGCGGGCGCGACCTCGGTCCCGTCGGGGTGCCCGGCGCGGCCCTCCCGCACGACCGCGCCGGTGTCCGCGTCGCAGACCAGCACCTTCGTCGACTGGGTGGAGGTGTCCACCCCGGCGACGAGTGTCATGAACGAACTCCGAGGAGGTGCTCCATCGCAAGCTGGTCGAGCACCTCGAACGCGCCACCGCGCGCGGCCAGCTTGTCGACGTCGAACTCCTCGGCGCGCAGCGAGGCGATGGTCTCGCCCTCGGCCAGGGTCGGCTGCGACAGCTCGTCGACGCGCGCCTCCGCCAGGGCCGCGGCCACGTCCGGGTCGGCGCGGAAGGAGCGGACCCGCTCGCGCAGGATCAGGTAGTTGCGCATGCAGGCACGCGCGGTCTCCCAGACGCCGTCGTAGTCCTCGGTGCGCGGGGGCTTGTAGTCGAAGTGCCGGAAGCCGGTGTACCCGCCGGTCTCCAGCACGTCCACGGTCCAGAACGCGCCGCGCAGGTTGCCCGCCCCGAAGCGCAGGTCCTGGTCGAACCGGGGCCCGTGCTGGCCGTTGAGGTCGATGTGGAACAGCTTGCCGTGCCACAGCGCCTGCGCGATACCGTGCGCGAAGTTCAGGCCGGCCATCTCCTCGTGGCCCACCTCGGGGTTGAGGCCCACACGGTCGGGCTCGTCGAGGGCCGCGATGAGCGCGAGGGCGTGCCCGATCGTGGGCAGGAGGATGTCGCCACGGGGCTCGTTGGGCTTGGGCTCGAGGGCGAAGCGGATGTCGTACCCCTGCTCGCGCACGTACTGGCAGAGCAGGTTGAGGCCCTCGCGGTACCGGTCCAGCGCCGCCGCCACGTCCTTGGCCCCGCCGGACTCGGCGCCCTCGCGGCCGCCCCAGAGCACGTAGGTCTCGGCGCCCAGCTCGGCGGCGAGGTCGATGTTGCGCAGCACCTTCTTGATGGCGAAGCGCCGCACCGCACGGTCGTTCGACGTGAAGCCGCCGTCCTTGAAGATCGGGTGGCTGAACAGGTTGGTGGTGACCATCTCCACCCGGACGCCGGTCTCGCTCAGCGCCTCCTTGAAGCGCCCGATGAGCTTGTCGCGGGTCGCGTCGTCGCTGCCGAACGGGAACAGGTCGTCGTCGTGGAACGTGACCGCGGCGGCGCCGAGGTCCGAGAGGCGGTGCACGGCCTCCACGGAGTCCAGCGGGGCGCGGGTCGGGCCGCCGAAGACGTCCTGGGCCTGCCAGCCGACGGTCCACAGGCCGAAGCTGAACTTGTCTTCGCGCGTGGGCTGGAAATCAGTCATGAGGTACCTCTTCGCGGGGTGTGTTGGCGGTTGCAGGCCACACGTTACGCTGCGGGCGGAGGTTTGTTCAAGATAAGAACTAACCTCCTTTTCAAGCGCGGAAGACGACCCGGTAGTACGTCTCCGAGTGCTGCAGGGCCAGCAGTACCGCGCCCCTGACCTCCGCGTCCGGGCCCAGCTTGGAGGCCCGGATCTCGACCCCGCGCAGGGCCGGGGCGAGCGTGTGCCGGGCCGCGGCCGCGCGCAGCGGCTCGAGCAGCAGGTCGCCGATGGCCGCGAGGCCGCCCCCGACAACGACGAGCGCCGGGTTGTACGCGTTGATGAGCCACGATGCCGCCAGCCCGAGGTGCTCGCCGACCTCCTCGATGACCCCCCGGGCCACCGCGTCGCCGTTGTGCGCGGCCGCGGTCACCTCGCGGGCGTCGAGCCCGTCCAGCCCGGCCCGCCGCGCCGCGCGCACGATCGCCGGCCCCGACGCGAGCGTCTCCAGGCAGCCGATCTTGCCGCAGTTGCAGGGCTCGGCGTTGCCCGGCACCGCGTTGTGCCCGATCTCGCCCGCGGTGCCGCCGACCCCGTGGAAGACCCGGCCGTCGGACAGTATGCCGGCGGAAAGACCGGTCCCGGTGTACAGCAGCGCAAGGTCGCCCACCCGCTCCCCCGCACCCTCCAGGTTCTCGGCCACGGCGGCGGCCTGCCCGGCGTTGTGCACGTAGACGGGGGCGTCGTGCAGCGCGGCCGCGAGCAGGTCGCGCACCGGCACGTCGCGCCAGCCGAGGTTGGGGGCGAGCAGGCACACGCCGGCGTGGAAGTCCGTCAGCCCCGGCAGCACGGCCCCGACCGCGGCGATCTTCGCGCCCTTCAGCCCGGCCCCGGCGATGGCGTGCAGGGCCTCCGCGGCGACCTGCCGCAGGACCTCGGCCGGGGCCGTCCCCAGGGCGGGGGTGGCCAGCTCGCTCCGCACGATCTCCTCGCCCGTGGCGTCGCCGATCGCGATGGTGGTGCGCCGGGCCCCGATGTGTACCCCGACGACGAGCAGCGAGCGCGCGTTGAACTCGAGCAGGATCGGCGGCCGCCCGCCGCTGACCGCGGTCGAGCCCGGCCCGAGCTCGCGCACCAGGCCCTCGGCGATGAGCTCGTCGACGATCGCCGAGACCGTGGGCTTGGCCAGCGTCGTGGAGCGCGCGATGCTGGCCCGGGAGACCGGCCCGCCCTCCTTGACCAGGGCGAGCACGAGCGAGCGGTTGACCTCGCGCATGACGTTGTGGTCGGCGCCCCGCCGCGGCTCATCTGATCGCATAATCCGACAACGCTACCCCGGCGATCACGCGGGAACGGGCACCCTACATTGGTACCGGACAACCTATGCCACCAGCCCGGCCGGAAAGGCAGGCTTTCGATGCACATCTCGGCGCGCGGAGATTATGCGGTTCGCGCCTCCCTCGGGCTCGCTTCGGCGTACCCGGCGGTGGTCTCGGCCGCCGGACTGGCCGACGAGCAGGAAATGCCGCGCAAGTTCCTGGAGGCGGTCCTCGGCGACCTGCGGCGCGCAGGCCTGGTCCGCGGCCAGCGCGGCGTCGACGGCGGCTACGTGCTCACCCGCCAGCCCTCGGAGATCATGGTCGGCGACGTGCTGCGCGCGGTCGACGGCCCGCTCGCCGAGGTGCGCGGCGTACGCCCGGAGGAGGCGATGTACTCCGGCACGGCCGAACACCTGCAGCAGCTCTGGGTCGCCGTGCGCGCCGCGGTGCGCAACGTGCTCGACGAGGTGAGCCTGGCCGACGTGGTGCGCGGCCGCATGCCCGCCCATGTACGCCGCCTGACCACTCCCCCGGCGGCCTGGCAGCCTCGTTAGCTCGCTCCGCTCACGGCGGGCCACACCCCATCAAGATCCGCACCGGCGCGCCCGAGCGACGAACAGGCCGCGCGGACGAGGCCGGCCGCCGGGTCCTGCACGACCGTCATGAAACGGCCCCGGTCGTTTCGCGGCTTTCCCGGATCTTGCCGCGCCGCGGGTCCTACGCTCGGAATCATGTCGACAAAAGCGCACGACCCCTACCTGCAGGCGGCCGAGGGCTTCCTGCACAGCATCCGCGCCGAGCTGGACATGGCCGACGACCTCGAGATGGACCGGACGCTACGGGTCACGCAGACGTACGCGCTGCTGAGCATCGCCCGCTCGCTCAACGAACTCGCCGAGCGCGGCGCCCCCGAGGAGGCGGGCTCACTGCTGACCACCGCGGCGGCCTTGAACAACTGACGCGCGGGCGCGCGGTCAGCTCGCCTCGGTCGCGACGGTGCTGAACCCGGCGGCGATGGAGTCGACGTAGGCCGCCGCCGCTGCGCCCGCGTTGGCCAGCTCGCCCTCGATCACGGCCAGGCCCGGCTCGACCGGCACCGCCCCCAGCTCGCCGAGCAGCTCCCGCAGGTTGCGCTGGGCCGCGTCCGCCTGCGGCTGCACCCCGGCCGTGACCACGGTGACGGCCGCGATGTCCTGGAGGCCGCCGGCCGGCAGCTGGTCGAGCAGCACCTTGAGCACGCCCGTGTAACTTCCCTTGTACGTCGGCGTGGCCACCACGAGCACGCTGGCCCTCCGCAGCGCCGCCACCGCGTCGGCGACGGCCCCGTCACCGGGCTGGAGCAGCCGGACCCCGAGGTCCCCGACGTCGACGGTACGCGGCGCCGCCAGCCCGAGCCGCGCGGCCAGCGCCCCGCCGACCTCCTCGGCCAGGTGCAGCGTCCGCGAGTGGGGGCGGGGGTTTCCGGAAACCACGACGATCGTCACGCCGCCGATCCTATCTACTATTTTTCCGATAGGAAATAGCGGGTGCGCTGGCACCGCCCCCGGACGCCGGGATTTCTGGCGGGAGCGGCGGTCCGCAGCTGACGCGGACCCGAGCAAGAATCATCAGACCCAGGCGCGCGGATCGGCGACGAGGTCCCGGACGCGTTCGGGCAGTTCGCCCGTCACCACGTCCTCGATCGTCACCGTCTCGAGGATCAGCCGCTCGTTGGCGCGCAGCGCGATCCACACGTCCTGCAGGGCCTGCGCGGCGCCGTGGTAGCCGAGCTCCTCCGGGCGCTGGCCGCGCACGTTGGCGAGGGGGCCGTCGATGACCCGGATGATCTCGGCCAGGGAGATCTCGGCGGCCGGGCGGGCCAGCCGGTAGCCACCCTCGGGGCCGCGCTGGGCGACCACGACGCCGCCGCGGCGCAGCTGCAGCAGGATGCTCTCCAGAAACTTCGGTGGGATCTGCTGCGCCGACGCCAGACGGTCGGCCGTCACCAGCTTGGCGTCGGCCGAAGTCGCCGCCAGCTCCGCCACCGCGCGCAGCGCGTAGTCCACTCGGGCCGAAAGCCGCATAAGCTCATCCTCCCACGCGGCGCAACAGGCCCTCCTGCACGGCGGTGGCGATGTGCCGGCCGTCCAGGGTGAACATGCGCCCGGTGGCCAGGCCGCGGGCCCCCGACGCGGACGGGCTCACGCAGTCGTAGAGGAACCACTCGTCGGCGCGGAAGGGCCGGTGGAACCACATCGCGTGGTCCAGGCTCGCCCCGACGAAGCCGCCGGGGCCCCACACGGCGCCGTGGGCCGACAGGACCGAGTCGAGCAGGGTCAGGTCCGAGGCGAAGGTGAGCACGCAGGTGTGCAGGACCGGGTCGTCGGGCAGCTTGCCGGCCAGGCGCATCCATACGCGCTGGCGGGGCTCGGCGGGGCGGTCGCCCGCGGGGACCCAGCCGGGCTCGCCGACGTAGCGCACGTCGATGGGGCGGGGCACGACCGCCCAGATGCCGGCGCGCTCCTCGTACTTCGCCAGCCGCTCCGCCATCGTCGGGACCTCGTCCGGCGGCGGGACGTCGGCGGGGGCGGGCTCGGCGTGGTCCAGGCCCTCCTCCGGGTGGTGGAAGGAGGCGGACATGAAGAAGATCACCTTGCCGTGCTGCTCCGCGACCGACCGGCGCACCGAGAAGGAGCGCCCGTCGCGGATGTTTTCCACGGTGTACGTGATCGGGACGCTCGGATCCCCCGGCCGCACGAAGTACCCGTGCAGCGAGTGCACCTGCCGCTCCCGGTCGACGGTGCGCCCGGCGGCGACGAGGGCCTGCCCGGCCACCTGGCCGCCGAATACACGCTGGGGGCCGTCCGGCGGGCTGCTGCCCAGGAACCGGTCGTCCCCCAGTGCCTCGAGATCCAGGAGGCGGACGAGCCCGTCCACCGCGTCCTGCCCGCTCACCAGTTCGGTCACACGGACAATTTACGCATCAACGGGCCCGCCCGGTCCGTTCAGACCTGTGAGAGTGCTCCCAGCTGGTGAACGCGGAGCGTGTTCGTCGAGCCCGGGGTGCCGGGCGGGGAGCCGGCGACGATTACCACGTCGTCGCCGGGCGAGAGCCACGGCAGGCCGACGAGGGCCAGGTCGACCTGCATGAACATCTCGTCCGTGTGCTCCACGAACGGCACGTCGAAGGTCTGCACGCCCCAGCTGAGGGTGAGCTGGTTACGCACCGTGGGCTCCGGGGTGAAGGCCAGCAGCGGCAGCTCGCAGTGCAGGCGGGCCAGGCGGCGCACGGTGTCGCCGGTCTGGGAGAACGCGACAAGCGCCTTCGCGCCGATGTTGCGCGCGATGTTGGACGCGGCCGAGGTCAGCGCGCCGCCCCGGGTGCGCGGGTCGTGCTGCAGGCGGGGCACGGTGAGCGCGCCGCCCTCGGTGGTCGCGACGATGCGGGCCATCGTGGAGACCGTCAGGATGGGGTACTTCCCGACGCTGGTCTCGCCCGACAGCATGACGGCGTCGGCGCCGTCGAGGACCGCGTTGGCCACGTCGGATGCCTCCGCGCGGGTCGGCCGCGCGTTCTCGATCATCGAGTCGAGCATCTGGGTCGCGACGATGACCGGCTTGGCCTGCTCGCGGCAGAGCTGCACCGCGCGCTTCTGCACCAGGGGCACCTGCTCCAGGGGCATCTCCACGCCGAGGTCACCGCGGGCGACCATGACGCCGTCGAACGCGTTGACGATGGCCTCGAGCGCGGCGACCGCCTCGGGCTTCTCGACCTTGGCGATGACCGGGCGGCGGATGCCCTCCTCCGCCATGATCTCGTGGACGAGCTTGATGTCGTCCGGCGAGCGCACGAAGGACAGCGCGATCCAGTCCGCGCCGAGGCGCAGCGCGAAGCGCAGGTCCTCGGCGTCCTTCTCCGACAGCGCGGGCACGCTCACGGCCACGTTCGGCAGCGAGACGCCCTTGTTGTTGGAGACCATGCCGCCCTCGGTGACGAGGACGGTGATGTCGTTGCCTTCGACGGCGGTCACCTCGACGGCGACCTTGCCGTCGTCGATGAGCAGCCGGTCGCCGGCCTTGACTTCCTGCGGGAGCTTCTTGTACGTGCACGAGACCCGCTCGGCGGTGCCGACGATCTCGTCACTGGTGATGACGGCCGTGAACCCGGCCGCCCATTCGTGCGGTCCGTCCGCGAAGCGGCCGAGACGGATCTTCGGACCCTGAAGGTCCGCGAGGATGCCCACGGGGCGACCGGCGCCGATGGCGGCCTCCCGAACAAGGTTGTACACCGAGGCGTGGTCCTCGTGGCTACCGTGGCTGAAGTTGAGCCGCGCGACGTCCATACCGGCGTCGACAAGGCCACGGAGCCGCTCGGCCGACGAAGTGGCCGGGCCGAGCGTACAGACGATTTTGGCGCGTCGAGTCACACCGTTGAGGCTAGCTCCTCCTTCACGGGGCGTATCCGCTGCCCCGGTCCGGCGCCATCAGTTGAGACGCCGTCCACCCGCGCGTTCCCCGCTCCTGGCCTCCCGTCCACCCTTTCGGGGCTACTGCTCCCGCCCCGTGAACGCCTCCGCGCGGGCCCGCCCGTCGACGCTGTGGCTGAACACACGGGAGTCACCGTCCGTGGTGAGCGTCTGCCCGGTGAGCGTCGCGTGGATCGGCATCGCGGAGGTCATCTCGGTACGGAACCTCGGCAGCGCGGTCGGATGCGTGTCGCGCAGCCAGGTCACGAGGTGCTCGCGCACGAAACAGCGCAGGTCCCACAGCTTGGGCGCGTCGACGGCGCTCACGAGCGCACGCAGCTGCATGGCCGTGCCCGTGGCCTCGACGACCTGCAGTACCGACACCCGCCCGTCCCACAGGTCCGTGGACTCCAGGGCGCGCCGGAGCTCCTCACGCATCTCCGGTACCGGCAGCCACCAGTCGACATCGAACATCACCGCCCCCAGCAGAGCCGAATCCGTCCGGGTCCAGTTCTCGAAGGGCTTCTCGGTGAAGTACGACGTCGGCAGGATGAGCCGCCGGTCGTCCCACACGTGCACGACCACGTACGACAGCGTGATCTCCTGAACCCGCCCCCATTCGTTCTCGACGATGATGACGTCGCCGAGCCGCACCGCGTCGGAGAACGCGAGCTGCAGCCCCGCGAACAGGTTGCGCAGCACGCTCTGCGCCGCCAGACCGGCGATGATGCCCGCGAACCCGGCACTGGCCAGCACCGACGTGCCGACGAGCCGCGCCTGGGGAAACGTCATGAGCATCACGGCGCCCGCGAGTACCGCCACGACGGCAACCGTCACGCGCCGAATGAGGATCACCTGCGTGTGCACGCGCCGCGCCGTACGGTTGTCGGGCACATCGGTGCGGAACCGCGCCAGCGCCGCGTCCTCGGCCACCACGAGCAGCGCCGCGACGAGCCACGCGGTGGCCCCGATCACGACCAGCTGATCGACGTGCAGAAAAGCGTGCCGCCAAGAGGCCCCATCGGCCGTGGCGCGTACCGAGAAGTACACCGCACACAGCACGACAACCCACTGCGTAGGCCGATGCGCACGCTGAGCAAGCTCCGTGAGGAACGAGGACTGCCGCCCGACGCGCAGAATCAGCTTGTGCACAATCTGCACGAACAGCAGCGCGAGCAGCGCAGCGGCGAGCGCAATCCCGAGCGGCACGAGCGTGTCATAGACGGTATCCCCCATTCTGCGCGCCTTACCCGCGAAGGGTGATCGCCACACCAACGCGAGAGGTGACTAACGCCGCTCCGCAACCCGCCGCCCGATCACGAACACCCCGATCAGCACGAAGACAACGCTGACCCCCAGCCCAAACCCCCACTTCACACCCGCACCAGCCGATCGGGCCGGCGCGGACGACACCGCCGCGGACGGCGGAACCGGCACAACGTCGGCGGTGAGCGCGGCGACGGGATTCACAATGCCGAACCCGTACTCCTCGTCACGGCCGGGCTTCCCCTTGTCGGTAGCGGTAGCCGTGAGGCGATGAACCACTTCGGCCCCCGAGAGATGCGGATACCTGGCCCGCACCAGCGCAACGACACCGGCAACAATCGCGGTGGCGTCGCTCGTGCCCATCGATACGGTGTAGTCACCGGACAGCCCGGTCGAGATGATTTCGACGGCCGGCGCCGCGACCCGGATCTCCGGGCCTGCCACGGACACGGGCGCGTGCTCTCCGTTGCGATCCGTGCCGCCGACGGCGAGGACCCCCGGCAGCTTGGCGGGGAAGGCGACAGTGGTCTGCCGGGGCGTGTTCCCCACGGCGGCGACGACAACGACGTCCGCCTTCAACGCACGCTCGACGGCCTCTCGCACCTGCCCGTTCTCGCTGGTACCGCCGGCCACACAGACGACCTTCGCGCCGTTGGCCACCGCCCAGTCGACGCCCTCGGCCAGAAACCCGGGCACGCCGAGCCCGTCATCGCCGCGCAGCGTCTGCAGCGGCAGGATCATCGCCTTCGGCGCGACGCCGAGCACACCACCGCCGTTCGGAAGCCCGCGCCCGGCGATGAGGCCGGCCACCGCCGTCCCATGGCCGAACGAGTCGCTCCGCCCGTCCGAGGAGTTGCCCTCACCGAAGCCCTTCCCCGGGAGCACGGCCGCGGTGAGTTCGGCGTGCCTGGTATCGACCCCGGTGTCCATCACCGCAACGATCACGCCGTCGCCCTGGCTCAGCCGGTGGGCCTCCGCCAGACCGAGCGCGGCGACGTGCCACTCCCGTTCACGCACGTTGTCCGCGAATGCCGGTCGGGCGGTCGTCACCAGCATCAGCATCGCCGCCGCGCAGACGGCCGCACGACGAACCGAGCCGGTCAACGGTCGATTCCGAGGACGCCCGGACCAGGATCGTGAGGCCGTTCGCGCGGAGCGTCGATCACGGGGCTGACGCCTTCTTCGACCGGCCACAGCTCGTCGTCGTTGCCCCGCTTGGTTCGCCGGCGCTCGGCGTACTGCTCGTAGGAACGATCGCGGTAACCGCCCCCCACCGTGGGAGGTGCGGAGGTTCCGGCCGGTGGCACGGATGGGCCCGGCGCTCCCCCGGTCAGCACCAATCCGCCTCCCTCGGTCACCCAGCCGGGGCTGTTTCCCACCGCGGCCGGGGGAGGAGACGGCGGATCGAATCGCGGTGCCGGCAAGAATTCCGAAACGGCGCTCCGGCCTGAGGCCTGGCGACCGGACAACGACGCATTGCCGCCGGGGCCGTTGTCCAGCGTGACGACCTCCGTCGACTCGCCGAAACGTGCGGCCGCCGGAATATCGGTGCTGATGTTGCCGCTCGCGCCCGTTATCTTGGCGTCGGCCCGCATCAGCACCTCGCGCGCCTGCTGATCGAGATGGGCCTGTTGCGCGCCGGCTATCGGCAGTCCCCGTCCTGGATTGGGCCCGGAGTAGGCCGCCAGCATCGGTTCGAGCTGGCGCCTCGCGTCCCGGATGGCCGCGAACGCCTCGTCGACGCCCACGCCGATGCGGTTGACGGCGGCCGCGGTGGCCGTCATGGTGTCGATCATTCCGTTGAGCTTGTCGACGAACGCCGCCGCGGCCTCGCTTCGATCCGGGGGCCATCCCTCGATCAGGCGATCGCGGCGCGCCCGCAGCAGGTCACGTTGCTGCTCGAGCGCGATCCGCACCCGATTCCACGTCCCCGGGGTCGAGGTTGAGGTCGCCCTGGAGTTCCTGGTAGATCGTGTACTGGTACTGGATGCCCAGGCGCTGCTGGATGCCGTGGCCGTACTCGTGGCCCAGGGTACCCGGGCGCGGACCCCCGAAGAGGCCCGCTCCCGTTTAGCACCTCAGGCCGATAGGGCCACCGCTGACGGCGCGACCGGCGAGGGCAGCGCGCCGTCGCCGCCGAGGTACGCGTGGATCGACGCGGCGGCCGCGCGGCCCTCCGCGATCGCCCACACGATCAGCGATGCCCCGCGGTGCATGTCGCCCGCGATGAAGACGCCCGGCGCCGGGCTCTGCCACGTCTCGTCGGTGTCGATGCCGCCGCGGCGGTTGCGGGTCAGGCCGAGGCTGGCCAGCAGCGGCCCTTCCTCGGTGCCCTCGAAGCCGATCGCGAGCAGCACGAGGTCCGCGCGGTACTCCCGCTCGGTCCCCTCCACCACGCGCACCTGCCGGCGTCCGTCCACCCGGGCCACCTGTACCTCGGCGATGCGCACCGCGGTCAGGTTGCCCTCGGCGTCGCCCTCGAAGGAGGTCACGGCGACCGCGAAGGCGCGCTCGCCGCCCTCCTCGTGGGCCGGGTAGTTGCGCAGGATCCACGGCCAGGTCGGCCACGGGTCGCGGGACTCGTCGCGCTCCTCCGGCGGCGTCGGGTACTGGTCGAGCTGCAGCACCGAGGCCGCCCCCTGCCGGTGCGCGACGCCCAGGCAGTCGGCCGCGGTGTCGCCGCCGCCGATGATGATGACGCGCTTGCCCTCGGCCGTGATCGCGGGCGCGGGCTGCTTGCCGGCCACGACGCGGTTCGACTCGACGAGGTGCTCCATCGCCAGATGGATGCCGCGCAGCGTCCGGCCGGGCGTTTCGACGACGTCCCGGCCGGTGAGGGCGCCACAGGCCAGCAGCAGCGCGTCGTGCGAGGCCCGGAGCTCCTCCACGGAGACCGTGACGCCCACGTTGACGCCGGTGCGGAACTCCACGCCCTCGGCCCGGAGCTGCTCGAGGCGGCGGTCGATGTGCTCCTTCTCGAGCTTGAAGTCCGGGATGCCGTACCGCAGCAGCCCGCCCAAAGCGTCGTCGCGCTCGTAGACCACGACGTCGTGCCCGGCGCGCGCCAGCTGCTGGGCGGCGGCCAGCCCGGCCGGCCCGGAGCCCACGACGCCGACGCTCTTGCCCGAGCGATCGGGCGCGGGGCGCGCGGTCACCCGGCCGGCCGCGACGGCGCGGTTGATGATCTCGACCTCGACCTGCTTGATCGTGACCGCCTGGCCGCCGGCGATGGACAGCACGCAGGCCGCCTCGCACGGGGCCGGGCACAGCCGCCCGGTGAACTCCGGGAAGTTGTTCGTCGCGTGCAGGGACTCGATCGCGAAGTCCCAGTCGCCGCTGCGGACCAGGTCGTTCCAGTCCGGGATGCGGTTGCCCAGCGGGCAGCCGTCGTGGCAGAAGGGGATGCCGCAGTCCATGCAGCGGCTGGCCTGCTCCCGGATCAGCTCGTCGCCGGCGGACGGGTACACCTCCCGCCAGTCCTGCAGTCGCACGGGCACCGGCCGGCGGGCCGGCAGCCGTCGCTCGTAGCGCAGGAAACCGTTCGGGTCAGGCACGTGCCACCTCCATGACAGCCGCATCCACATCGCGGCCGGCAGCCTCGGCGGCCCGCATCGCCTCCATCGCACGCTCGTAGTCGCGCGGCATGATCTCGGTGAACTGCGCCACCGCGGTGTCCCAGTCGGCCAGCAGCCGCTCGGCGACCGCGGAGCCGGTCTCGGCGTGGTGCTCGGCGACGTACGCCCGCAGCCGCTCGGGGTCGCTGACCGGCCGCAGGTCGACCAGCTCCGCGTTGACCAGGTCGCGGTCGAGGTTCCACACGTACCCCACCCCGCCGGACATGCCCGCGGCGAAGTTGCGGCCCGTGGTGCCGAGCACGACGACGGTACCGCCGGTCATGTACTCGCACCCGTGGTCGCCCACGCCCTCGACGACCGCGAGGGCGCCGGAGTTGCGCACGGCGAAGCGCTCGCCGGCCCGGCCGCGCATGAAGAGCTTGCCCCCGGTCGCGCCGTACAGCACCGTGTTGCCGCCGATCGTCTGCTCCTCGGCGACGAACGGCGCCCGCTCGTCCGGGCGCACGATCAGCCGGCCGCCGGACAGGCCCTTGCCGACGTAGTCGTTCGCCTCGCCCACCAGCCGCAGCGTGACCCCGCGGGGCACGAAGGCGCCGAAGGACTGCCCGGCCACGCCCCGCAGCGTGATCTGCACGGTGTCGTCGGGCAGGCCGGCCCCGCCGACCCGCCGCACGACCTCGCCGCCGAGCATCGCGCCGACCGAGCGGTGCTCGTTGCGCACCGGGACCTCGAGCCGGATCGTCTCGCCGGCGTCCAGCGCCGGGGACACCGCCGCGATGAGCTGGTTGTCCAGCGCCCGCTCGAGCCGGTGGTCCTGCTTGGTGGTCTGGCGCCGGGCCGCGTCGTCGGCCAGCGGCGGCACGTGCAGCAGCGGGGTCAGGTCGAGCCCGCCGGCCTTCCAGTGGTCGACCGCCGGGCGCACGTCGAGCAGCTCGGTGTGGCCGATCGCCTCGTCGAGGGTGCGGAAGCCGAGCTCGGCGAGGTAACCCCGCACCTCCTCGGCCAGGAACAGGAAGAAGTTCTCGACGAACTCCGGGGTGCCGGTGAACCGCTTGCGCAGCGCCGGGTTCTGCGTGGCGATCCCGACCGGGCAGGTGTCGAGGTGGCAGACGCGCATCATGATGCAGCCGGAGACGATGAGCGGCGAGGTCGCGAAGCCGAACTCCTCGGCGCCGAGCAGGGCCGCGACCACCACGTCGCGGCCGGTCTTGAGCTGCCCGTCGACCTGCACGCTGACCCGGTCCCGCAGCCCCGACAGCAGCAGGGTCTGCTGCGTCTCGGCCAGGCCCAGCTCCCACGGCGTGCCGGCGTGCTTGAGGGAGTTCAGCGGCGACGCACCGGTACCACCGTCATGGCCGGAGATCAGGATGACGTCGGCCTTGGTCTTGGCCACGCCCGCCGCGACGGTGCCGACGCCGACCTCGGACACGAGCTTGACGTGCACGCGCGCCGACGGATTGACGTTCTTGAGGTCGAAGACCAGCTGGGCCAGGTCCTCGATGGAGTAGATGTCGTGGTGCGGCGGCGGCGAGATCAGCCCGACGCCGGGGGTGGCGTGGCGGGTCTTGGCGATCCAGGGCCACACCTTGTTGCCCGGCAGCTGCCCGCCCTCGCCCGGCTTGGCCCCCTGCGCCATCTTGATCTGCAGGTCGTCGGCGTTGACCAGGTACTCGGTGGTGACGCCGAAGCGGCCGCTGGCGATCTGCTTGACGGCCGAGCGCCGGCGCGGGTCGTGCAGCCGGTCCGCGTCCTCGCCGCCCTCGCCGGTGTTGGACCGGCCGCCGATCCTGTTCATGGCGATCGCGAGCGTCTCGTGCGCCTCGGCCGAGATGGAGCCGTACGACATGGCGCCCGTGGCGAAGCGCTTGACGATCTCCGCGACCGGCTCCACCTCCTCGATCGGCACCGCCGGGCGCACGCCCGTGCGCAGCTCGAAGAGCCCGCGCAGCGATCCCGCCTGGCCCGCCAGCTCGTCGACCTTCGCGGTGTACCGCTGGAAGACGTCGTACTGCCGCGAACGCGTCGCGTGCTGCAGGAGGAAGACCGTCTCGGGGTTGAACAGGTGCAGCTCGCCCTCGCGGCGCCACTGGTACTCGCCGCCGACCTCGAGCCGCCGGTGCGCCCGCTCGGCCTCGTTGGCCGGGTAGGCCCGGGAGTGCCGGGCGGAGATCTCCGCGTGCACCTCGGCCAGGCCGATGCCGCCGATCTTGCTCGGGGTACCGGTGAAGTAGCGCTCCACGAAGCGCGGGTCGAGCCCGACGGCCTCGAAGACCTGGGCGCCGCAGTACGACGAGACGGTCGAGATGCCCATCTTGGACATGATCTTCAGGACGCCCTTGCCGAGCGCCTTGACGTAGTTGTGGATCGCCTTGTCCGGGTCGACGCCGGGCAGCGCGCCGGTGTTGATCAGGTCCTCGACGCTCTCGAAGGCGAGGTACGGGTTGACCGCGGAGGCGCCGAAGCCGGACAGCAGCGCGACGTGGTGCACCTCGCGGCAGTCGCCGGACTCGACCACCAACGACACCTGGGTGCGGGTCTGCTCGCGGACCAGGTGCTGGTGCACCGCGGCGGTGAGCAGCAGCGACGGGATCGGGGCCAGGTCGACGGTGGAGTCGCGGTCGGAGAGCACCAGGATGCGCACGCCGTCCTCGATGGCCTCCGAGACGCCGCGCATGATCTCGACCAGCCGGCGCTTGATCCCGGTGCCCCCGTCGCGCACCGGGTAGAGGCCGGACACCCGCACGGCCTTGAAGCCGGGCAGGTCGCCGTCGTCGTCGATGTGCAGGATCTTGGCCAGGTCGTCGTTGTCGATGACCGGGTACGGCAGCGCGATCTGCCGGCACGAGGCCGGGCCGGGCCGCAGCAGGTTGCCCTCGGGGCCGATGGTGGCCGCGACGCTGGTGACGAGCTCCTCGCGGATGGCGTCCAGCGGCGGGTTGGTGACCTGCGCGAAGAGCTGGGTGAAGTAGTCGTACATCAGCCGCGGCCGGGTCGACAGGACCGCGACCGGGGTGTCGGTGCCCATCGAGCCCAGCGGCTCGGCGCCGACCCGGGCCATGGGGCCGATGAGGATCTTGAGCTCCTCCTCGGTGTACCCGAACGTCTGCTGCCGCCGCTGCACGGAGTCGTGCGTGTACACGACGTGCTCACGCTCCGGCAGCTGGTCGAGGTCCATCAGCCCGGCGTGCAGCCACTCCTCGTACGGCTCGGCCGTGGCCAGCTCGGCCTTGACCTCGTCGTCGGTGCGGATGCGGCCCGCGGCCGTGTCGACCAGCAGCATCTTGCCGGGGGCCGAGCGGCCCTTGGCCACCACGGTGGCCGGGTCGATGTCGAGCACGCCGGCCTCGCTGGCCAGCACCACCAGGCCGTCGCTGGTCTGCCACCAGCGGCCCGGGCGCAGGCCGTTGCGGTCGAGCACGGCGCCGACGACGGTGCCGTCGGTGAACGCGACCGAGGCGGGGCCGTCCCACGGCTCCATGAGGGACGCGTGGAAGCGGTAGAAGGCCCGGCGCAGCGGGTCCATCCGCGAGTCGTTCTCCCACGCCTCGGGGATCATCATCAGCACCGCGTGGGGCAGGCTCCGCCCGGCCAGGTGCAGCAGCTCGAGGACCTCGTCGAAGTTCGCCGAGTCGGACGCCTCCGGCGTGCAGATCGGGAACAGCCGGCGGATGTTGCCCGGCAGGTTCTCGCTGGCCAGCAGCGCCTCACGGGCGGCCATCCAGTTGCGGTTGCCGCGGATCGTGTTGATCTCGCCGTTGTGGGCGATGATGCGGTACGGGTGCGACAGCTCCCAGGACGGGAACGTGTTCGTCGAGAAGCGCGAGTGCACGAGGGCGATCGCCGAGGCCACACGCTCGTCGGACAGGTCGGGGAAGAAGGACACGACCTGGTCCGGGGTGAGCATGCCCTTGTACGTGATCGTGCGGGACGACAGCGACGGCAGGTACAGCTGGATGCCGCGCTCCCGGGTCTCCCGCTCGGCCTGCTTGCGCACGCAGTAGACGACCCGGTCCAGGTCGAGGCCGCCGAGCACGGTGCCAGGCGCGCCGAGCTTCTCGGCGCTCACGAACACCTGGCGGATGCGGGGCATGGCGGTCAGCGCGGTGGCGCCGAGGTCGGCCGGGTCGACCGGCACGTCGCGCCAGCCGAGCACCTGGGCGCCCTCGACCAGCGCGTACTTCTCCAGCACCCGCTGGGCGCGCGCGGCCGCCTCGTCGTCGATGGGAAGGAAGGCGAGGCCGGTCGCGTACTGCCCGGCGGGGGGCAGTTCGAACGGCAGGACCTCGCGCAGGAACGCATCCGGGATCTGGATCATGATGCCCGCGCCGTCGCCCGTGTTGGGCTCGGCTCCGCGGGCGCCACGGTGGTCCATCCGGCGCAGCGCGGAGAGTCCCTTGAACACGACATCGTGGGACCTACGGCCGTGGATATCGGCGACGAAGGCGACCCCGCAGGCGTCGTGCTCGAAGGACGGGTCATACAGACCCTGCTGCTGCGGTCCGGGGAAAACCATCGGGCCTCCTGACGTCATCGAGTGCAAATCGGGACAACGTCGGCCCTGGGGAGCGGTCTTGCCAGTGTACGCGAAGAGCGGGCGCAAGTTGCATGCTCGGTACTCGAGTCCGTACCACATGCCGAGCGCGCCCGCCGCGTATGTTGCCAGACAACGTACCGTGCGTGCGGGCCTGAAACCTACCGCGTGAGATCGTGACAAATCCCACGGGCGGCCAGGTCGGACGGCCGTTACAAAACTGTCACGCAACCTCCGACAGTCCGGAAGACGTCGAAAGAGCGGATGGCTCTCGTCATCCGTTACTTCCTACGATGATGCACGGCAAGATCGCTCGCCACCACGGGGTTCCCGCAAGTTTGAACCGGTGGCACTAACACGGGATACATCGGCACGACAACCGATGCATGCTCTAGCCCAACGAAGGAGGTGTGGACATGGGAGTCTCCGCACGCGCACTGGCCACGATCGCCGCTCTGACCGGCGTTGTCGTTCTCGCTGCGGGCTGCAGCAACGACGAGGTCAAGCCGAAATGGACCGGCGCCGACAGCAGTGCCGGCGGCCCCTCGGCTTCCGCGTCCGCCGCCGAGCTGCCCAAGGCGGCCTTCGCCGCCCCCAACGACGGAGCGAACGACGTCTCCACCGCGACCGACCTGTCCCTGCAGGCCGAGCCGGGCGCCAACGCCCAGGTGACGCTGACGGACGCGTCGGGGGCCGCGGTGGCGGGCGGGCTCAGCTCCGACGGGAAGGCGTGGGTCCCCGGCACGCAGCTCAAGTACGGCACGCAGTACACGGCGACCGTGACCTCGGCCGGCGACACCGCCGGTAAGAAGGTCTCGTTCACGACCATGGCGAAGCCCGGCAAGACGGTGAACGTCTCGACCGCGGTTTCCGACAACAAGACGTACGGCGTGGGCATGCCCATCGTCGTGCGGTTCGGCTCCAGCGTCCCGCAGGACATGCGGGCGGCGGTGGAGAAGCGGCTGATCGTCACGACCACGCCGCCGCAGGTCGGCACCTGGTACTGGTTCAGCGGCGGCGAGGTGCACTACCGCCCGAAGGAGTACTGGCAGTCCGGCACGAAGATCAACGTCCGGCTCGCCGTCGGCGGCCTCCAACTGACGAAGAACGGCTGGGGCAGCAAGGACGTCACGAGCACGTTCAACATCGGTGACAAGATCGTCATGACCACCGATGACAAGACCCACCAGATGACGGTGGAGCAGAACGGCACGGTCATCAAGACGGTCCCGGTCAGCCTCGGCAAGGCCAAGACCCCCAGCTCCAGCGGGAACATGGTGGTCATGGACAAGAACCAGTCCGAGCTGTTCGTCGGCACCGACCCGTCCGACCCGTACCGCGAGACGGTGTACTGGACGCAGCGCATCACCAGTGGCGGCGAGTACATCCACGCCGCGGACTGGTCGGAAGGCGACCAGGGCAAGCGCAACGTCTCGCACGGCTGCACCAACGTCTCGGTGAGCAACGCGAAGTACCTGTACAACCTGACCAAGATCGGCGACGTCGTGATCGTGAAGAACACGACCCGCAAGCTCGCCTGGGGCAACGGCTGGACCGACTGGGACAAGTCCTGGGACGAGTTCGTCAAGGGCAGCGCGCTCCCGCCGCCGGCCGACACGACCGCTTCGCCCTCGGCGAACCCCGCGGTCTCGGCCTCGGCGTCGGCTTAAAGGGAACAGCAACAAGGGCAGCTCCAAACTTTTGAAGGGGCCGCCGCCGAGTCCGCGAGGGCTGGCGGCGGCCCCTTCGCTGCCGGATGATGAGCGCCGTGGCCCGCTGGATCGATCCACACTTCGGACCCGCCGGCGCGGCCGTCCTGGCCCTGCTCGCGGTCTGGTTCGTGGTGCGCATCGCCCGCTCGCCCGGCACCGTGGCGCGCCGCCGGGCCGAGATCGAGTCACGGCCCGACGGCCGGGTGCGCTTCCATCGGCGGTACATCCTGAGCTGGTGGCTGCTCGCCGCGGTGGCCCTGCTCCCGCTCCTGACCGGCCCGGGCGTGCACCCGGACGACTACGGCCTGCGGTGGCCCGGCGCGGGCGGGGCGGCGCTCGCGGCCGGCCTCTTCGCCCTCTTCATCGGCGTCGTCTGGGCCCGCGACCGGTTCCTGCGCCGCCGCCTCCCGGCCGCCCCGCCCCAGGTCGCGTTCCTGCTCCCCCGTACCGGCATCGAACGGCTGTGGGGCGTGGGCACCGCGTTCACCGCGGGCATCTGCGAGGAGCTGGTCTTCCGCGGCGCGTTCCTGGCCGGCGCGGTCGGCGGGCTGCACCTGAACCTGTGGGTCGCCGCCGCGCTGGTGAGCCTGTTCTTCGGCCTCGGCCACCTCTACCAGGGTGTGGTCGGGGTCGTCGGTACCGCGGTCTTCGGCACGTGCGCGACGGTGCTGTACGTCCTCACCGGCAGCCTGCTCGTGCCGATCCTGGTGCACGCCGCCGTCGACCTCGGCCCCTTCGCGCTGAGCCGCTACGAGCCACCGGCCCCGGCCGACACACCGACTGTCGGCTCGGCGTCCCCGCGATGATCCGGGGCATCGACTGGCGCTAGCCTCTCGCGCATGGCACTGGTCCGACGCACCGTCGTCCTCGGCTCCTCCAGCAACCGGGTCGTGGCCGCCGCCACGGTCGCACCGCAGAACCTGGCCGTTCCCCCGGCCGCCGCGCCGCCGGCGAACCCGGCCGACCAGGACGCCACCCAGCGCATCCCGGCGCAGCCCACCGCGGGCAGCGCGCCCGGCGAGGTGGCCGGCGCCGCGGTCACGGTCGGCCCCGACACGCCGCCGCCCGCGCCCGGCAACGAGGCCGCGGCCGTGACGACCCAGCCGGCCAGCATCGGCTCCCTGATCGCCGCTTTCCTGCTCGTCGCGGCCGGCGGGGCCGGGTCCTGGGCGCTGTACCACTTCGGCGTCAACGCCGACGAGATCCACCTGCCGGACGCGACAGCCCTGTTCGGCGTGCTGTTCGCGTTCGCCACCGCGGTCGAGCGCGTGCTCGAGCCCTTCGCCCGGTTCATGCCCGGCCAGCACGCCAAGGGTGACCTGGAGAAGGCGGTGGCGAACATGGCGAACAAGTACCACGACGCCACCCTCGACGACCTCATCCAGGTCGCGCACGCCAAGTCCATGGTGGACCGGGGCCGCGCCAGCCGGGGCCTGATCTCGTGGGGCATCGCGGTCGCCCTGGCGACCGTCGCCTCCTCGTCCGGCGGCCTGTACCTGCTGCACTCCATCGCCGGCGAAGGCTGGCAGGGCATCCCGGTGTGGGTCGACGCCATCATCACGGGCGTGGTCGTCGGCAGCGGCACCAAGCCCCTGCACGACGTCATCAGCAAGGTGCAGAAGAACAAGGAGAAGTCCGAGGACGCGACCGCCGCCTAGAGGATCAGCAGCCCGTCGGTCTGGCCGCGGCCGGCCAGGCCGGCGAGGGCGGACCCGGCTTCGAGGTGCGGCAGGTAGGGCAGGTCCGGCGGCTGGGAGCGCAGGACCTGGGTCGCGTGGTGGGCGGGGACGGCGCCGGCCGGGTACGCGCGGACGCAGCGCGGGTCGAGCAGCGAGTGCCGGGTCGCGAACGCGGCCACCGCCTCCCACTCCGCCAGCGGCGCGGTGGTCGGCAGTGTCACGCCGGGCGGCTCCGGCAGCACGTCAACGGCGGTGAACGGCTCGCTGCCGGCCAGCCACCACGACACCGCGCGGACCGCGGAGCGCAGCGGATGCTCGCACCAGTACGGCACCAGCCCGGCCCGCACCACGTGCCACGGGTCGAACAGCCGGCCGCACTCCACGACGAGGCGGTTGCCCGTGCGGTTCCCGGACCGCAGCCACTCGCGGTACAGGTCGGCGACCGCGCCGCTGAGGACGTCGGGGTGCCGGTAGAGCACCTGACGTACCGGATGCCCGTGCGCGGCCGCGAACCGCCGCAGGTCCTCGACCAGCCCGCGGTCGACGCTGCGCTCGCCGTCGCTGTCCGCGGGCCGCTCCCCGAGCACGGCGGCGTCGCGGCGGTCGTGGTAGTCGTCGGGCAGCAGGCCCGAGGCGCGGCTGCCGAGCTGGAAGGCGTACCCGGCCGGGCCCGCCACGGTCGCCCACCGGCCCACGTCGCGGGTCACGATGATCGGCGCCCCCGGGCGCAGCCGTTCGGCGATCCAGTCGCGGTAGGCGGCGGGGAGCCGCTGCCAGCGCACCACCGAGTACGCGGCCGCCGACGCCGACCACCCCCGCCACACCGGGTCGTAGACCTGCCGCACCGCGACGTCCGGATTCGCGGCGAGGATCGCCCGGGCGCCGAGCTCGCCCGCCTCCGCCGCGGCCGTGTTGTCGGCGGCGGTACTGCCGATGCCCTGCTCCCGTACGGCGACGTCGGGCGTCGACAGCTCGAAGCCCGCGGGCAGCCACGGCACCCCGAGCGCGGCCGCCAGGTGCAGCGCGGCGCCGTGGGGCGAGCCGATGACGAGCCCGTGGTACTGCCCCGCCGGCAGTTGCCCGGTGAGCCACCGGGCCACGGCTCCGGCGTCGACGACCGCGCCCGCGGCCCGGCCCGCCGCACTCCCGCTGCTCCAGCGCGGCGCGGCCACCACGGGCCGGGGCACACCTCGCCGGTAGGCCAGGACCCGCCCAGATGCCATCGCCAGCGCGATCCCCAGCCCGGTCGGCCACTGCAGATCGACATCCCGCGCGGTTTCGGCCCGCCGCCTCATGCCGCCGCTCCCCCCAGAAACGTTTTCGTGCACGCGTCCTGCCCAGGGCCCGCGACCCTAAACCCCTGCCATGGCGCGGCGGGACCCCGACCCGTAGACTCACTACACATGAAGGCGGACGCGCTACGCGGGCATCTCGACGCACTCCTGCTCGCGGTGCTCGACGGCGAACCCCGCCACGGGTACGCGATAATCGAGGCCCTCCAGGAGCGCAGCGGCGGCTCGCTGAGCCTGCCGACCGGCACCGTGTACCCGGCCCTGCGCCGCCTCGAGCGCGCCGGCTACGTGGAGAGCGCCTGGTCCACGGTCGGCGGCCGCGAGCGCCGCACCTACCGCCTGACCAACGCCGGCCGCAAGGTGCTGTCCGAGGAGCGCTCGGCCTGGGAAGAGTTCACCTCGACGATCGGCGCGGTCCTCATGCCCCCGCCGGCCCCCTACAGCCCCTAGGTGACTGGTGTTAAACGGTGGCCGCCATCGGCGTGGCGGTCATCGGTTTGGATCTATTTCGGATAGTTTGCTGGGATGGCGTTAGGCAGGGCGTCACAGCAGTTGGACCTGCTGGACCCGGTCACCCGGTTCTGCGATGAGACCCTTCCCGGCAACTCGATTTTTGTGTTCCTGTCCCAGCGCCGCGAGCGGCTGTTCCCGGACGGCATGTTCACCGACCTGTTCGCCGGGATCGGCCGCCGGTCGGTGCCGCCGTCGGTGGTCGCGGCAGTGATGGTGTTGCAGCGCCTCGAGGGGCTGTCGGACCGGGAGGCGGTGGACCGGTTCACGTTCGACGCCCGGTGGCGTTACGCCGCCGGGGTCGGTGGCTGGGACGGTGCCGGGCGGGTCGGGTTCGCCCACACCGTGCTGGTCGACATGCGGGAGCGGCTGCGCCGCTCGGACCGCCCGGACCGCATCTTCGAGGTGGCCCTCGCTGCCGCCCGGGAGGCTGGGCTGATCGGCCGGCGGCGGGTCCTGGACTCGACCCCGTTGTATGACGCGGTCGCCACCATGGACACGATCACGCTGATCCGTTCGGCGATCCGCGGCCTGCTCGGCGTGGCCGGCGCGGACCTGGCCGGGCTGCTGCGGGCGGTCCTGACCGCCGGTGACGACTATGCCAGCTCAGCCAAGCCGGTGCTGGACTGGGACGACAAGTCCGCCCGCGAGGCGTTGATCGATTCCCGGGCCCGGGACGGTCACGCGCTCCTTGCCGCCCTTGACGGGCGGCAAGACCTGCCGGAACCGGTCGTTCAGGCGATGCGGCTCCTCGCTACCGTGCTCGGTCAGGACCTCGAGACCGGCGTCGACGGGGTGCTGCGCATCGCCCGCAAGGTCACCCCGGATCGGGTCATCTCCACCGTCGACCCCGAGGCCCGCCACGGGCACAAGACCAGCCACCACGGCTTCGACGGCTACAAAGGCCACATCGCCATCGACCCCGACAGCGAGCTCATCACCGCCACCGACGTCACCGCCGGCAACACCGGCGACGCGCAACCCGCCGCCGGTCTCATCGCCGACCTCACCGAACCCGCCACCAACGTCGGACACGCCGCCAACGCCGAACCGGCCGGTGACGCCGCGGTCTACGGCGACTCCGCCTACGGCGCCGGGGAGGTCCTCGCCCACCTGGACACCCACGGCATCGACGCCAAGACCAAGGTCCAGCCACCCGTGGCACCCGCCGACAAGTTCACCAAGGACCAGTTCCACATCAACCTCAACACGGCCACGGTGACCTGCCCCAACGGCATCACCCGCCCGATCCGCCCGATCACCGGCGAAGGCCGCCACGCCGGCAAGGCCGACTTCGGCAACGCCTGCACCACCTGCCCACTACGCGCCCGCTGCACCGACGCCAAGACCGGACGCAGCATCACGATCGGCCGGCACGAAGCCCGCCTCACCGTCGCCCGCACCCGCCAGCAAGATCCCGCCTGGCAGGCCGACTACCGCGCCACCCGACCCAAAGTCGAACGCAAACTCGCCCACCTCATGCGCCGCCGCCACGGCGGACGCCGCGCCCGCACACGCGGACTCGCCCGCATCACCGCCGACTTCAACCTCCTCGCCGCCGCCACCAACCTCGCCCGACTCGCCACCCTCGGCCTAGGCAGTGTCTTCAAAGGATCATGGGTCGGGCATGATCTGACCGGTGATCCGTCGGTATGAGCTCACGGATGTTGAGTGGGAGTTGTTGTCG
>NZ_JBEZDS010000066.1:0-55686 GCF_040648435.1 Dactylosporangium sp. NPDC049140
GACGAACGCGGCGACGACGAGGGTCAGCCGGACCGAGGCCGGTTGCTTGCTTCGCACGGACGAGATCGTGGCAAGGCCCGACCGTTGCCGGACCCGTTGTCAGCACCAATCACCCGATACACCACCCGCACCACCGGTCCGATCCGCGGCCGCGGGAATCGCCTCCCGGGCGCCAGGCCAATCTGCGTACCGTCGGCGTATCCGCCGGTAGGTGGCCGCCCGCGCGTGGTTTCCGTCGCGCCCACGGACGAGCTGGCAGGGCGAGACGGTTCTGCTCCTCCGAGATGTCGTAGCCCCAGTTCGATATCGGGCTCGGCTTGCCTCACTCAGATGTGAGCGGCGGGGGGAGGCTCCGTTCGCTCGGCGCACGTCTGCCGGTGTGGGTGTGGCGGGTGGTGGCGGGGCGAGGCACCGTCGGAGGTATGGCGAGGGATGCGCGTGAGAAGGTCTTCAACGGGACGTTCGACGGCAATGACACCGCCGGCTGGTTCGCCGCCGATGCGGACATGGCCACGGCCGACGGGAGGTTGCGCGTCCAGGTGCCGGCTGGCCGCCGCCAGCCGTTCGACGTGATCGTCGGGCAGAACGACATCCCGCTGGAGCGTGGCGCGCAGTACAACATCTCGTTCACCGCTTCGGCCAGCCGTCCGGTGACCATCCGGACCCAGGTCCAGCTCAGCGACGAACCGTACACGGCGACGTGGTCGCAGGACGTCGGCCTCGACACGGGCCGGCAGCAGTACCGGTACTCATTCACGTCGAACCTCGACACCGACCGGGGTCAGGTCTCCTTCCAGCTGGGCGGCTCGGACGCGTCGTGGACGTTCACCCTCGACGATGTATCCCTCGTCGGCGGTGAACCGCAGGAAGCGTACGTGCCGGACACCGGCCCCCCGGTGCGGGTCAACCAGGTCGGCTACCTGCTCTCCGGACCGAAACACGCCACGGTCGTGACCAATGCGCCCGAGCCCATGTCCTGGAAGGTCGTCAGCAGCTCGGGCGAGATGGTCGCGTCGGGACGCTCGACGCCGCGCGGGCTCGACGCGTCGTCTGGGCAGCGGGTGCACACGATCGACCTCGGCACGGTGGCCAAGCCGGGCACCGGCTACACCCTGCAGTTCGACGGTGCGCAGAGCCACCCGTTCAGCATCGCCGACTCCCTGTACGAACCGCTGCGCCGGGACGCGTTGCACTTCTTCTACCTGCAGCGCAGCGGTATCCCCATCGACAACGCCCTAGCGCCCGGATACGCCCGCCCCGCCGGTCACCTCGGCGTGCCGCCCAACCGGGGCGACACCAGCGTGCCCTGCCAGCCCGGCGCCGGCGACTACACCCTCGACGTGCACGGCGGCTGGTACGACGCCGGCGACCACGGCAAGTACGTCGTCAACGGCGGCATCGCCACCGCGCAGCTGCTCAGCCAGTACGAGCGCACCAAGACCGCAACCGTGGTCACCAGCGCCGCGCTGGACGACGGCAGCCTCAGCATCCCGGAGCGCGGCAACCGCGTCCCGGACATCCTCGACGAGGCCCGCTGGGAGCTGGAGTTCCTGCTGCGCATGCAAATCCCCGCCGGCAAACCCAACGCCGGCATGGCCCACCACAAGGTCCACGACCGGGCCTGGACCGGCCTGCCGTGTCTGCCCGACCAGGACCCCCAGCCCCGCGAACTGCACCCGCCGTCCACCGCGGCGACCCTCAACCTGGCGGCAACGGCGGCCCAGGCCGCCCGGCTGTACCGGCCCTTCGACGCTGCCTTCGCCGACCGGTGCCTGGCCGCGGCCCGCACCGCGTGGCAGGCCGCGCAGGACCATCCGGCGATGTACGCCAAATCGGACGACAGCACCGGCGGCGGCCCCTACGACGACACCGACGTCCGCGACGAGTTCTACTGGGCCGCCGCCGAACTGTTCATCACCACCGGCGAACAGCCCTACCTCGACGCGCTGCGCTCCTCGCCCTACTGGACCGGCGACACGTTCGCCAGCGGCGGCCCCGACTGGAAGTTCGTCGCCCCACTCGGCCGGCTGGACCTGGCAACCGTGCCCAACCGGCTGCCGAAAGGCGACCGCGAGGCGGCCCAGGCCTCGGTACGTGCCGCCGCCGATCGCTACCTGACGACCATCCGCGACCAGGCCTACGGCGTCCCGCTCACCGAGAACGAGTACACCTGGGGATCCAACAGCGTGATCCTCAACAAACTCGTCGTCATCGCCACCGCCTTCGACCTCACCGGCGAGCAGCGGTACCGCGACGGCGTCCTCGAAAGCCTCGACTACCTCCTCGGCCGCAACGCGCTCAACCACTCGTATGTGACCGGCTACGGCACCCGCTTCTCGCACAACCAACACAGCCGCATCTACGCCCACCAACTCGACCCAAACCTCCCCCAGCCGCCACCCGGATCGATCGCCGGCGGACCCAATCCCGGTCTGGAAGACCCGAAGGCGAAGAAGGTCCTGCTCGGCACGGCGCTCGCCGAACGGCCCAAGCCACAGCTCTGCTACCTCGACGACATCGAGTCCTGGTCCACCAACGAAGTCGCGATCAACTGGAACTCCGCCCTGTCCTGGGTCGCCTCATTCGCCGCCGACCAAGGCCGGCCCGTCCCTCACGATGGCCCGAAGCCCCACGGCGAGGTTGAAATCACCATGGGCGAAGACCACCAGGTGAACGTCATACTGCCGCCCGGCTGGTCGATCCTCGTCCAATCCTCCGGAGGCGCCCCGTAAGGCCGAGCACACAGACGGCCGCACATGAAGGAGCCCTCGATGCACGCGAAGGACATCATGACGGTGCCGGCGCATACTGTCCGCGCCGACGCGCCGCTGGACGACGCGGTCGCGCTGCTCGAGCAGAAGTCCATCACCGCGGCACCAGTCGTCGACGAGCGGAACGTACTTGTCGGGTTGATCAGCGAACTGGACGTACTGCGGCAGGAGATGGCCGCCCGAGCTGGCGACGCGGCCAGGGTCCATCCAAGCGCACGGCGCGTGGCCGAGGTGATGTCGGGTCTTCCGTTGGCGGCCTGGCCCAACGCCGACGTCGCCGACATCGCGGCGGCCATGGTGAACCAGGGTGTGCACAGCGTCCCGGTCGTCGTCGACCAGCACGTGGTCGGCATCGTCAGCCGGTGTGACGTGCTGCGGACCATCCTGCCGACCGACGATTCCGCGCAGCACGAGGCCCAGCAGCGCCTCGACCACTACGCCGGCGGGCGGCGCCGCTGGTCGGTCACGGTCCACGACGCCGCCGCGACCATCGACGGCAGCTTCGACAACGACACCGAGCTCGCGGTCGCCGAGGCGTTGGTGCGCACCACCGCAGGGGTGACGAACATCCACGTCGCCGCACAGCCTGGCTGACGCCGGCGTCGCAAGACAACGGTTGGAGCACACCTGTGAACGCCTCGCCTGCCCTGGACCGCAGCCCACGAGACACTCCGGGCGGCGGACTCACCTTCAGCCGGACGCTGCCCAGGTCCGCCACCCGGTCCCGACGTGATCGGGGCGCACGTTGCGGTTCAGGGCGGACCCGCCACGCTGACGGGTTATGGTCTGGGACGTCGGTCCGCTGTGATCCCTGCAGACCCGGCGGATGCGCAGCGCCCGTGGGCGCACGATCGCCGTTGCGCAGGCCGGGCGAGCAGCTTCATAAGACGAGGGTGCGCACGTGGTAGGTGCGTGGACGCTGCAGTTCGAAGAGTTCGACCCGGCTCGGGAGGGGCTGCGCGAAGCGTTGTGCACTCTGGGCAACGGCTACCTGGCCAGCCGGGGGGCCCTGCCGGAGCACAATGCCGGTGAGGTGCACTACCCAGGCACATACGCGGCCGGTTGCTACAACCGCCTGCGGGACACCGCGGACGGCGAGACCGTCGAGAACGAGAGCCTGGTGAACCTGCCGAACTGGCTGCCGCTGACGTTCCGGGCCCAGGACGGCCCGTGGCTGGGTCAGACCGGTGTCGAGCTGCTCGATCAGCGGCACGAGCTTGACTTGCGGCGCGGGGTGCTGACCCGCCGGCTTCGCGTGCGTGACAGCGCTGGCCGGGTCACGGCGGTGACGCAGCGCCGGTTCGTGCACCTACGCCACGAGCATGTGTGCGGGCTGCAGATCACGCTCGCACCCGAGGACTGGTCGGGGACGTTGACCGTGCGCTCTGGGCTGGACGCGACGGTCAGCAACTGGGGTGTGGCCCGCTACCGGGGTCTGTCCGGGCAGCACCTGACATTGCAGAGCGCCGAGCCAGCCGGCGCCGACACTGTGCTGTGTGTGGTGGAGACGAACCAGTCGCACATCCGTGTCGCCGAGGCCGCGCGTACCCAGGTGCTCAGCAGCGGTCAGCCGGTCGCCCCCGGACGGGAGGTGTACCAGGAGCAGGGCCGCATCGGGCACGAGATCAAGATCGATGTCTCGGCCGGGCAGCAGATCACCGTCGAGAAGGTGGTCACCATCTACACCTCGAGAGACAAGGCGATCTCCGATCCTGCCGGCGCGGCGGTGCAGCGGCTGACCTGGCTGGCTGGGTTCGACGAGCTGCTCGACGAGCATGTACTGGCCTGGCGGCACCTGTGGCGACGGTTTCGCATCTCGCTGGAGGGGCAGGAGAGCCGTGCACTACCAACGGTGCGGCTGCACCTGTTCCACCTGTTGCAGACGGTGTCGGAGAACAGCGTCGACGCCGACGTCGGGATACCGGCCAGAGGGTTGCACGGCGAGGCGTACCGGGGGCACGTCCTGTGGGACGAGTTGTTCGTCTTCCCGATCCTGAACCTACGGCTGCCGGTGTTGAGCCGGTCGCTGTTGCGCTACCGCTACCGGCGGCTGCCGCGGGCCCGGGCGGCCGCTCGCGCCGCGGGCCACGTCGGGGCGATGTATCCGTGGCAGTCCGGCAGCGACGGGCGTGAGGAGAGCCAGCGGCTGCACCTCAACCCGCTCTCGGGCCGGTGGATCATGGACGCGAGCAGGCTGCAGCGGCATGTCGGGCTGGCCGTGGCGTACAACGTCTGGCACTACTTCCAGGTCACCGGTGACCGCGAATTCCTCAGCCATTATGGCGCCGAGATGATTCTGGAGATCGCCCGCTTCTTCGCCGGCCTGGCGGACTACGACCACGGCCGCGACCGGTACGTCATCCGTGGGGTGATGGGCCCGGACGAGTTCCACACCGGCTATCCCGGCACCGGCCGGGTGGGAATCGACAACAACGCCTACACCAATGTACTGACGGCGTGGGTGATGCTGCGCGCCCTGGATGTCCTTGACGTGCTGGGCGACGACCGCCGTGTCGAGCTGACCGAGACACTGGGCATCGATCCCGGTGAGCCGCAGCGCTGGGAGGACGTCTCCCGCCGGATGTACGTGCCGGTCCGGCCCGACGGGATCGTCAACCAGTTCGACGGGTACGAGGAGCTCGCTGAGCTGGATTGGGCGGCCTACCGTGGCCGATACGGCGACATCCGCCGCCTGGACCGCATCCTGGAGTCGGAGGGCGACAACCCCAACCGGTACAAGGCATCCAAGCAAGCTGATGTGCTGATGTTGTTCTACCTGCTGTCCGCCGACGAGCTCGGGGAGCTGTTCGACCGGCTCGGCTACCGGTTGCCACGCGACGCCATCCCGAAGAACATCGAGTACTACCTGGCCCGCACCTCGCACGGCTCCACGCTCAGCGCGGTCGTGCACGCATGGGTGCTCGCCCGGAATCACCGCGCACAGGCGCTGCGCTACTTCGTCGAGGCGCTCGAGAGTGATGTCGCCGACATCCAGGGCGGCACCACTGCCGAAGGCGTACACCTGGCGGCCATGGCCGGATCGGTGGATGTGCTGCAACGCTGCTTCGCCGGCGTGGAGACCCGTGACGACGCGCTGGTGCTCAATCCGTACTGGCCGCGGCACCTGGGCGCGCTGCAGTTCGACATCCGCTACCGGGAACACCCTCTGACGCTGCGGATCACCGGCGACACCGTCAGAGTCGAGGCGGCGGCCGGCCGGCAGCCACCGATCCGGCTGTGCTGCCGCAGCGAGACGGTCATGCTCGGCCCCGGCGAGGTCGTCGACTTCCCCGTCTCGCGACGTGCCGCAGTCACCGGCGATCCGAATCAGGCGTGGGATGGCGACCAGCCCTGAGCCCGTTGGGGGCGGTGTGGTTCGCCTGCTACGGCTGACGCTGCTCGGCGTGGGGGCGATGAACTCGCCACGGTTCGCGCCGGCCGGGTTGCTGCTGCGGTTCGCCGGGACCCGGATCGCCTTCGACGGAGGCCCTGACGCAGAATCGGCTGGGCGGTTGGACGCCTGGCTGGTCACCGATGAGCGCAGCGAGCTGCGTGCCAAGCTGCGCCGGCTGGCGGCCGAACATGAGGTCACACCGGCGATGGCCGGGCACACCGCCGGTGCCCTCTGCGTGCAGCCCCAACCGGTGACGCACACCTCCCACCCGACCTTTGGGTACGCGATCCGCGCCGGGAACCGCTTGGTGGTGTGGGCGCCGGAGTTCTGGCAGTTTCCGGCCTGGGCCGCCGGGGCGGACCTGATGTTCGCCGAGGCCGCCGCCTGGGACCGCCCGATCCGATTCCGCGGCGGGGTGGGCGGGCACGCCAGCCTGCACAGCACTGCCGAGCAGGCCGAGCAGCTCGGCGTACGCCGCCTCGTCTACGCACACATCGGCCGACCGGTGATCCGCGCCATGGACGCGGGGCTGCAGCCGCCCATGGGCGAATGGGGCATCGAGGGCCACACGTACCAGTTGCCGGTGCAGGGCCCTGGGCCCGGTCGATTGGCATGACCGCCGCAGCGGCGGGGCCGGGCGGGAACAGACACGCTGATGCGCGGCCGCATCGCGGGCGGCGTTGCCGCACGGCGGCGCCGGAGCCTGGCCGCGGAGGAGGCAGCATGTCGACCACCACGCATGTCGCGGTCAGCGTCGCACTCTCCGACGCCGGGGAGGCGACCCGCGCGCTCGCGCTGGCTCGCGCCCTGCGTGATCGGTGCCCGGCCGGCCATGAACTACGGATCCGTTCCTCACGGGAGGCAGCCGCTTCGAGCCCATGATCGAAGCGGCCGGGTTCTCGATCGTCGCCTGCGAGCCGCGGGTCGCAGGCCGCAGCATCGCCGAGGACCTGCGATGGGAACTTCCGGAACTGGTCGGGTCCGCCGAGATCGCCCGTGCCTTCATCGAAGGGCAACTGGCCGCGCTACGGGACTTGCGGCCGCACGTCGTGCTGCACGGCATGTGGCCGTTCGCCAGCCTGGCGGCCCGCATGCTCGACCCTGCCGACCATCGCCTTCCTGCCGCTACCGTTGCACCAGACCACCGTGCGTGGCGGCATCCTGTGCGACCTGCCGGATCCGGTCCCGGTGCTGACCCGCCTGCCACGCCCGCTGCGGCGCAGGATCGCCCGAGCGGCCGCTCCCCTGATGGTGAGGGCACCGATCTTCCACCAACGCCGGCTCGGTGCCCCCGCGACCGCCTGCGGCTGGCCGAGCAAGGGCCCGTTGAGCCTCTTCGAGGCGATCCGCGCCGACTTCACCGTGGTCACCGACCTGCCCTCGTTCCACACCGGCTACCCGCTGCCGGAGGGCTTCGAGATCACCGGGCCGGTGTTCGCCGACGACGGTGCTGGCGCGCATGCCGGCTCCGCCGAACTGGACGCGGATGTCGGCACGGCCCTACGCCGCGACGGTCAGCCCGCGATCCTGCTCACCATGGGCAGTTCCGGCACCCCGGAGCTCCTCCTCGAGGCGATCCACGCCCTCGTCCCGCCTCCGCGCACCGTCCCGGTCGTGACCTTGCTCCCGACGAGTGGAATGTGCTGGTCCTGGCCCCGCCCGCAGTGTGTTCGTTGGAGGACGCCCGGGCCGCCGCGGCGCGGAGCTCTCGCGTTCTGGTGACCGACCGGTTCGTTCCCGCGCTGGCGGCGAGCCGCCTCGCGGACGTGGTGGTCAGCCGCGGCGGCCAGGGCACGGTGCAGACCGCGCTCGCCGCGGGCGCCCCGCTGGTCGGCGTCGGGCCGCAGATGGAGCAACAAATCAACCTCGACCACGTGATGGACGCCGGGGCCGGGATCCGCATCCAACGGCAGCGCTGGCGGGCTCCGGCCATCCGGCACGCCGTCCGCACCGTCCTAGCCGACCCGCGATACCGCCGCCACGCCGAGGCCCTGGCTGGGACGATAGGGACCATGGACGGTGCCGCGACCGCCGCCGAGCGGATGTGGGACTTCGTGCGCGGCATGGCGCAACTGGGCGTGGCACTCGCCCTGCGGGCCCGCGGCGGCGCACACCGCAACTGGGGCCTGGCCGTCGCCGTCGCGCTGTCCCTGGCGCTGCAACTGGGCGCGCTCTGGCTGCCCCCACTGCGGTCGCTGCTCGGCACCGAGATGCTCTCCCCCGCTCAGGTCGCCGCCTGCGCGAAAGCGGCCGCGATCCCCGGGCTCGTCACCCTAGCCACCGCACGAGTCCGCCGGGACACCTCGCAGGTCCGGTGACAGGCGAGCACACAATTCGGCGGCGAGCTCCGCGGCCACACGGTCGACGGCCACCGCCACAGCCGGTGACAGGCCGGTGCCGAAGCCGGTATCCGCCGCCTCGACACCGAATACGATCATCCGGTCCGGGAGGCGGTTGAGCTCGCGGGCCAACGCCACCGCCTCGCCCATGTCCGTGGCGTGTGAGCTGGTGGTTCTGGCCCGTTCGGGCGACGGGCGCGGCGCGATCAGTCGATGGATCCGGCCCGGATGTGCCGGGTTCGCCTGCACGGCCTCGACGAGGATGGCGAGGCGTCGCCGTTCCCACAGCATGATGAGCGCGCAGGCCTCGCCGTCGCTCTCGGCCAGGGTTGCCCCCTGCATGCCGGCGTGCCGCAGCCGCCGGATGACGGCCGGACCGACGCCGTCGTCACGCCGGTAGGGGTTGCCGACGCCGATCACCACAACCGGCAGGATCATGTGCGCTCCACGGTCAGGTCGAGGAAATGCGTGGCGCACGAGATGCACGGGTCGTAGCTGCGGATGGCCTGCTCGCATTGGGCGGTGAGCTGTTCGTCGTCGAGCTCCAACCGGTCCTGTACGAAGCGGCGCAGGTCGTCCTCGATGCTGGGCTGGTTCTGTGCGGTAGGTGGCACGATCCGGGCGCTGCGGATGGTCCCGTCGCCGTCCAGCTCGTACCGGTGGAACAGCACACCCCGGGGCGCCTCGGTGGCGCCGTATCCGGTGGCAGATCGCGCCGGGACCGCCACGGACGACGGTTCCGGCGGCTGGTACGCCTCGATGAGCCGCAACGCCTCGTCGAGGGCGTAGACGATCTCCACTGCGCGGACGACGATGCTGCGGAACGGGTTGTCGCAGCGTTGCCCGAGGCCCGCGGCGGCGGCTGCGTGGCGGGCGAGCGGCGAGAGCGCGGCGTGGTTGAGCGCGTATCGGGCGAGCGGGCCGGTGAGATACCTTCCCGCGTTGGCCAGTTGGGCGTGCATCGCGGTCGAGTGTGGTACCTGTGTCTCGACGACGTGCCGTTCGAAGTCCTGTACCGGGAACGACCGCCCGGTCGACGTTCGCGGCTCGCCGCGGTCGATCGGGTATCGCTGCGGGTCGGCCAGGGCCAGCAGCTCGTGGTCGATGGTGAAGTCCGGGAGCGGGAAGCCGGCGACCCACTCGACGGTGGCGAGGGCGTGGTCGAGCGCGGGCCGCAGCGTGTCGCGGGCGAGCATGCGCAACTCGTCGGCGGACGGCGCGTGGTAGAAGCCGCCTACGCGCACGTTGATCGGGTGGATCGCGCGTCCGCCGACGAGCTCGAGGATGGCGTTGCCGGCCTTCTTCAGTGCGAGCCCGCGCTCGACGGCGCCGCGGTGGTCGCGGGCCATCTCCACGACGCTGGGGTAGCCGAGAAAGTCCGGTGCGTGCAACAGATACACATGCAGGGCGTGGCTGGCGACCCACTCCCCGCAGTAGAGCAGCCGGCGCAGCTCGGCGATCGGTTCACTGACCTGCACGCCGCAGGCGTCCTCGATGGCCAGACAGGCGCTCATCTGGTACGCCACCGGGCAGATCCCGCAGATGCGGGCGGTGATGTCGGGCGGCTCCGCGTGACCGCGGCCGCGCAGGAACGCCTCGAAGAACCGCGGCGGTTCGTAGATCTGCAGCCGCACGTCCGTCACCGTCGTGCCGTCGACGCGGACGTACATCGCGCCTTCACCCTCGACGCGGGCGAGCGCACCGACCCGCAACGACCGGTCGTTGCGATGGGTCATCGGTCCTCCCCCTGCTCGGCGGCGGCCTGGAACTCCGGCTTGGCGGTGTGATAGGTGCGGAATACCCGCGCCGCGTCCTGCGGCGACATGCCGAGGTGACGGAGCGAGGCGACCATCGCGGCGGTGTTCGGCTGCGCCATCGGACCGAAGCAGCCGTAGCAGCCGCGACCGTATGCGGGGCAGAGCGCACCGCAGCCGGCGCGAGTGACCGGGCCGAGACACGGGATCCCCTGCGCCACGGTCACGCAGGTCGTGCCGCGCAGCTTGCATTCCTGGCAGACGCTGTGGATGGGCAGGCCGGGACGGCGGCCGGCGAGCACCGCGGTCAGGACTCCGATGAGCTGGCGCCGGTCGATCGGGCAACCGGGCAGTTCCAGATCAACCTGCACATGTGCCGAGATGGGCGTCGAGTGCTCCAGGGTCGCCACGTACTCCGGCTTCGCGTAGACGACCGATCGGAACTCGTTGACGTCGGCGAAGTTGCGCAGTGCCTGGACGCCTCCGGCGTTGGCGCACGCGCCGATGGTCACTAGCATGCCGGACTGCTCCCGGATGCGGTGGATGCGCTCGACGTCGGCTTCCGTGGTGACGGACCCCTCGACGAGCGAGACGTCGTAGGGGCCCTCCACGACCGCGCTGGAGGCCTCCAGGAAATGCGCGATCTCGACGTGCTCGGCGAGCGCCAGCAGCTCGTCCTCGCAGTCCAGCAGGGTGAGTTGACAGCCGTCGCAGGACGCGAACTTCCACACCGCGAGCTTCGGCTTCGTCATCACAGCTCCTTCGTCGACAGCAGCGGCCCGGCGACGTCGTAGCCGACAACCGGGCCATCCCGGCACAGCAGCAGCGGGCCGAGTTGGCAGTGCCCGCAGTGGCCCAGGCCGCAGTGCATGTTGCGCTCCAGGGACAGCCACACGCGGTCGGGCGGCACGCCCCGGTCGGTGAGGCCGCGCGCGGCGAACCGCATCATGATCTCGGGCCCGCACAGGTAGGCGGTCGTCTCGGTAGAGTGGTTGTTGAGCCGGTCGAACAACGCGGTCACCACGCCCACCTGACCGGTCCAGCCGGCGGCGGCACGGTCGACGGTGACGAATACCTCGAGCCCGGCGGACCGCCAGGCGTCGTACTCGTCGGGGTACAGCAGGTCCTGCGGTGTCCGCGCGCCGATCAGCACCGCCGCGCTGGCGTAGCGGTCCCGGTCGGCGATGGCGTGCCGCACCACGGGCCGTAGCGGTGCCAGGCCGAGCCCGCCGGCGACGATGACCAGGTCGGCGCCGGCGGGCGCCGGCAGGTCCCAGCCGTTGCCGAACGGTCCGCGGACCCCGAGCATGTGGCCCGGCTCGGGGCGGCACAGGGCGTTGGTCGTGGCCCCGACCGCCCGGATCGTGTGCAGCAGACCACCCACGCCGTATCGTCCCGAGACGGAGATCGGCACCTCCCCGACCCCGAACGCGTACAGCATGGCGAACTGGCCGGGCCGGAACACCGGCAACGGCTCGTCGACCGGCTCCAGGGCGACGGTGACCGTGTCGTCGGTGTCCCGCAACCGATCGACGACCCGGTAGAGGGCGGGCGTCATCGTCGTCATGTCGGCACCGTGTACAGATCGAGCAGGCGCATCCTGGTGGCCTGCATACGGTCCACCACGACGGCCATGAGGCGCTTGGTCAGCTCGTAGCCGAACTCGGGCTCCGCATCGCACAACGCCCGGGTGGCGGGGCCATCAATCGCGATGCTGAGCACCGGATCGACGGCTGCCGCACCGAAGTGCCAGCGGTACGGCGGGAAGAGCCAGGACCAGCCAAGTACCGTGCCCGGGCCGATTGTTTCGACGATGAGGTCGCCGCGCCCGGGCGCCCGGATGTCGAGGTTGACGGAGCCGGAACGGATGAGCCAGAACCGGTCGGCCCGGCCGTTCTCCTCGAAGATGCGCACACCCGCGCGGAATGGTGTGCGACACGCCCAGCGCGACAGGCGCTCAAGGTGGGGCGGCCGCAGGCCAGCCAGGAAGGGATGCGCGGCGAGGAGGTCGTACGTTGTGATCATGGCGAGTCCCCGGTCGTCGTGGGCGGGTGGGTGTTGAGGGCGTGCAGCTCGGCGGTGACGTCGATGCCGACCGGGCACCAGGCGATGCACCGACCGCAGCCCACGCATCCGGACTCGCCGAACTGGTCGTGCCAGGTGCCGAACTTGTGGGTGAGCCAATGCCGGTAGCGGCCGGCCCGCGAGTCGCGCACCGGCCCGCCGTGCAGATTGCTGAAGTCCAGGTCGAAACAGGACTCCCAGGTCTCCCAGCGTTCGGCGTGGTCGCCGGTCAGGTCCGTGGTGTCGGTGACGGAGGTGCAGAAGCACGTCGGGCACACCATCGTGCAGTTGCCGCAGGCCAGGCAGCGCTGCGCCACGTCGTCCCACTGCCGGTCCTCGCGATGGCCGGCCAGCAGCGTGCGCAGATCCACCTCCGGCAGCGTCCGGCCCATCCGCGCCGCGGCCGACGCGACCGCATCCGCTGCGGACTGCACGTCCGCAGCGGATGCCGGCGTCGCGCGTACCCGCGCGAGCACGGCCTCGCCTTCGGCCGTTGCGCTGTCGGCCAGATACGTGCCGTCGGGGCGTTCGGTCAGCACGATGTCGTAGCCGGCCTCGGCCCGGGGACCGCCACCGGCCGACACGCAGAAGCAGGCGCCGCCCGGTTCCGTGCAGTTGACCGCCACGATCAGGATCTCGGCCCGCCGTGCGGCATAGCGACCGCCGTCGCCCAGCACATGGTCGAGGACGCCGATCGCGCGGAGATCACACGAACGCACGCCGAACAGCGCCAGCCGGCGCGGCGCCGGCGCGTCGTCGGTCACCTGGAAGCCGTCCTGGGCCTTGTCGGCCGACCACAGCCGCTGGCGGGACGGATGCAGCACCTGCTTCCACGACTGCGGCCCGGACGTGTGGGTGAACGCGAGCCGGTCGTCGCCGCGCTGGAGCCGGTAGGTTCCCGCTTCGACCTCGGTCCGCCAGCCGTACGGCAACTCCGAGGCGTTGCCGAGTTCGACCATCACGATCGCGTGTCCACGGACGGTCGGGCCGACGACGGTCCGACCGTCCGACTGCAGTGCGGTGAAGAGGTCGTCGAGTCCGGACAGCAGGACCGGTCCGTTCGTCGGCGACGAGTGTTCTGTGGTCATCGTGCTTCTCCTGCGCTTCTCCCCGCGCCGGGTATCCCTTCCCATCACAGCGCGGTACCGCTGGCCCGCGTAGGGCCGTTCGACCCGCATCAGCAGATCCGCGGCAGCTGCTCGCCGACCAGCATGTCGACGACCCGCCGGCCGCCCATCAGCGTGTTCATGACCACCCGCCCGGGATGTTCGCCCACCACCTCACCCAGTCGGACCGCGCATCGCCCGTCGGGCGCCGATCGCATCGCGGCCAGTAACGCCTCGGCGGACCCGGGTGCGACCACGGCCACCAGGCAGCCTTCGTTGGCCACGTGCAGCGGGTCCAGGCCCAGCAGCTCGCAGGCGGCGGCGACGGGTGCCGGCACGGGCACGGCGGCCTCGTCGATCTCGATCCCGACCCGCGAGGCGGCGGCGAGCTCGTTCAGCGCCGATGCCACCCCGCCGCGGGTCGGGTCGCGCATCACGTGGATCGCCGGCCCGGCCTCGGCCACCATCGTGGCGACGAGCCGGTGCAGCGGGCAGGTGTCGGAGACGATCTCGGCCTCGAAGCCCAGGGCCTCGCGCGCGCTGAGGATGGTCGTCCCGTGCGCGCCGATCGGGCCGGACAGCAGCACGACGTCGCCGGGGCGCGCGAACGCGGCCGAGACCCTGGCGCCCGGCAGCCGGCGGCCCACGCCGGTCGTGGTCACGAACAGGCCGTCCGCCGCGCCCCGCCCCACCACCTTCGTGTCGCCCGTGACGACCGGCACCCCGGCGGCGGCCGCCGCGGCGCCGACCGAGGTGGTGACCCGCCGCAGGTCCGTGATCGGGAAGCCCTCCTCGATGATGTACGCCACGGCCAGCGCCACCGGGTCGGCGCCCATCATGGCGAGGTCGTTGACGGTGCCGTGGACTGCGAGCGACCCGATGTCGCCGCCCGGGAAGAACAGCGGGCTGACCACGAACGAGTCGGTGCTGATCACCAGGTCGATTCCGCCGACCGGGACGACGGCCCCGTCCTCCGGCACCCCCTCGCCGGCGGCGCCGCCCAGGCCGGGCAGCACGACGTCGCGCAGCAGCTCCGCGGAGAGCTGCCCCCCGCTGCCGTGCCCGAGCAGGATCTTCTCGCTCTCCGTGACGGGCACCGGGCAGCCGGCGAGGGCGGGATCGACGGCGGTCATCTTGGCCTCGCCAGGATCGACGGCGTCCGGCGTCGTCCCGCGTTGTAGAAGGCGGCGCAGGTGCCCTCGGTGGAGACCATGGGCGCGCCGAGCGGGGTGCGGGGGGTGCACAGCGTCCCGTACGCCGTGCAGTCCGTCGGCACCCGCGTCCCCCGCAGGATGTCACCGGCGATGCAGGCCGGATGTTCCTTCGCGGTCAGGTCCGCCACCGCGAAGCGCAACTCGGCGTCGTAGCGGGCGAATACCTCGGTGAGCATCAGCCCGCTCTGTGGGATGGTGCCGATGCCGCGCCAGGCGCGGTCACCGATGCGGAACACCCGCCGGATCGCTTCCTGCGCCTCGGTGTTCCCGGATCGCCGTACCGCACGGACGTACTGGTTCTCCACCTCCGCGCGGCCTTCCTCGAGCTGCCGGACGGCCATCAGGATGCCCTCGAGGAGGTCCAGCGGCTCGAACCCCGTCACGACGATCGGGACGTGGTAGCGGTCGCTGATGGGCTCATACTGGGTCCAGCCCATGACCGCGCAGACGTGCCCGGCGGCGAGGAATCCCTGGACCTGGCAGTCCGGCGCGTCGAGGATCGCCGTCATCGCCGGCGGCACCAGCACGTGGCTGACCAGCATGCTGAAGTTGGCCAGGCCGAGCCGGTGGGCGTGCAGCACCGCCATAGCGTTGGCCGGCGCGGTGGTCTCGAAGCCCACCGCGAAGAACACTACCTCGCGATCGGGTCGCTCGGCGGCGATCCGGACCGCGTCGAGCGGAGAATAGACCACTCGGACGTCCGCGCCCCTGGCGCGCAGCGCCAGCAGGTCGGTCGCGGTGCCCGGCACGCGGAGCATGTCGCCGTAAGACGTGAAGATGACCTCGTCGCGCCGGGCGATGGCGAGCGCCTTGTCGATCAGCTCCAGCGGCGTCACGCAGACCGGGCAGCCCGGGCCGTGGATCATCCGGAGGCCGTCGGGCAGCAGCTCGTCGATGCCCTGCCGCACGATGGTGTGGGTCTGGCCGCCGCACACCTCCATCAGCGTCCAGGGCCGCGTCGTCACCGCCTCGATCTCGGCGAACAGGCGGCGCGCGAGGGCCGGGTCGCGGTACTCGTCGACGTACCTCATGGTGCCGTCCTCTCCGCAGGCACCGACCCGAGCGTGCTCTCGGGGGACAGCTCCTGCTCCAAGGCGTCGCCCATGGCCCGGAGGATCTCCAGCGTGCGCTGCGCCTCCGCCTCGTCGACGAGGCTGATCGCGAAACCGACGTGGACGATCACGTAGTCCCCCGCGCGGGCCTCGGGTGCGTAGGCGAGGCAGACCTCGCGTACCACGCCGCCGAAGTCGACCGTACCCATCGTGATGCCGCCGGCATCGGTCGTCTGCAGAATCCGGCCCGGCACACCGAGGCACATGCCGCTCACTCCTTCCGCAGCCGCGCGGCGGCGACCGCCGCCTGGCCGTAGCTGATGCCCCCGTCGTTGACCGGAACCCGCTCGTTGATCAACGGCTCCAGCCCGGCGTCGGACAGGCCACCGAGCAGCGCGTCGGCCAGCAGCTGGTTCTGCATAACGCCGCCGGACAGGCAGACGGTACGCAGGCCGTACCGCGCGGCGATGTCTGCGCAGAGGGTGATGGTCACCGCGGTGATCGTCGCGTGGAAGCGTGCGGCGAGGATCCCGGCGTCGACGCCGTCGCGCCGCGCCTCGAGCAGGGCCAGCAAGGTGGGCGCGACGTCGTACACGAGCACGCCGTCGCGGGTGACGAGGCGCCACGGCAGTGCCGGTGCCCCCCGGCACGGGCCGGCGGCGGCCTCCAGCGCGACCGCCGCCTCGCCCTCGTAGGTCGCGTCGTCGCGCAGGTCGAGCAGCGCGGCGACGGCGTCGAACAAACGGCCCGCGCTCGACGCGACGGGACAGTTGACGCCGCGCGCGACCATCCGCCGCACGGTGGACACCTCGCGTTGCGGCAATCGCCGCAGGAACGATTGGGCCAGGCGCAATGCATCCGCGCGGGAGCGCTCGTCCGGCGGCTCGCCGCCGAACAGGTAGCCCAGGGCCATGCGGGCCGGTCGGCGTACCGCGGCGGCACCGCCGGGCAGCGGAGCCCGGCCGAACCGCGCCACCCGGCGGGACGACACGAGGTCGGCGACAAGCACCTCGCCGCCCCACAGCGTGCCGTCGTCGCCCAGACCCAGCCCGTCGTACGCCACCCCGATGTACGGACCGGTCACCCCGTGCTCGGCGGCGCACGACGCCACGTGCGCGTGGTGGTGCTGCACGCCGACCCGGCGGCTCATCGGCAGCGTGGCGGCGTACTGCGTGGACAGGTAGCCGGGGTGCAGATCGTGGGCGACGACGTGGGGCTCGACGCCCACGACCCGGCACAGGTGCGCCAGGTTCGCCGTGAACGCTTCCATCGTGGGCTGCTGCTCCAGGTCGCCAGTGTGTGGGCCCACGATCGCGGTACCGCCGCGGGCCAACGTGAACGTGTGCTTGAGCTGACCACCCACGGCCAGCAACGGTTCCGGCGCGGGCACCGGAAGATCGATGGGCTCCGGAGAACAACCACGGGCACGCCGCACGATCGACGCGCGCCCGGCGACCACGCGGGTGACCGAGTCGTCGTACCGCGACCGGATCGCCCGGTCGTGCGTGAGGAACCCGTCGGCCAACGCGGCGAGGCGCCGCCGGGCGTCGGCGTCGTCGATCGCGATCGGCTCCTCCGAGAGGTTGCCGCTGGTGACCACCAGTAGGCGGTCGAGGTCCGCGAGCAGCAGGTGGTGCAGCGGCGTGTAGGGCAGGAACAGCCCGAGCCGCGGGGCGCCCGGCGCCACCGCCGGCGCCAGGCAATGGACGGCTCGCGCCTCGACGAGGACCACCGGCCGGGCGACCGAGGTCAGCAGCGCCGCCTCGGCGTCATCGATGCGCGCCAGCCGGCGTGCCGCGACCAGGCTGTCCGCCATGACGGCCAGCGGCTTCGCCGGGCGGTGCTTGCGCGCACGCAACCGGGCCACGGCGACCCCGTCGGTCGCGTCGCAGACGAGCTGGTAGCCACCGAGTCCCTTGAGTGCGACGGTGGCCCCGTCGCGGATGAACGCCTCGGCGGCGCGCAGTGCGTCCTCGCCGTAGACGGCTTCCTCGCCCGGGGCATGCCACGCCAGCCGCGGGCCGCAGGCCGGGCACGCGATCGGCTCGGCGTGGAAGCGGCGGTTGCCCGGGTCGGCGTACTCCCCCGCACACTCGGCGCACATGGCGAACGCACGCATCGTCGTGCGGACCCGGTCGTACGGCAGCGCATCGATGATGGTCGCCCGCGGGCCGCAGTCGGTGCAGTTGACGAACGCGTAACGGTACCGGCGGTCGCCCGGGTTGAACAGTTCGGCCAGACACGCGTCGCACGTGGCGAGGTCCGGCGGTATCCGGCGGAGCTCCGGTCCGTTCCCTGCCGGGCGCCGCCCAACCGACGGCTCGACCCTGAACCCGGCACCGCGGGGCGGCGCACGACCGTCCAACTCCCTGATCCGCACGTCGGACACCCGAGCCCGGGCCGGCGCCTCGGCGCGCAGCCCGGCGGCGAGCGCGGCGATCGCCTCGGGCGTCCCGGCCGCCTCGACCACCACGAGACCGTCGTCGTTGCGGACCCACCCATCGACGCCCAGGCTGCAGCCGAGACGGTAGACGAACGGACGGAAGCCGACGCCCTGTACCGTCCCGTGGACCTCGATGCGGCGCGCCACCCGCGCCTCGATCGCGTTCATACTCTCAGCACCTCGCGCCGCAGCCGATCCGGCCGCCGCGACGACTCATGCCTCAAGCCTCGTCCGGCGTCGCCCCGGTAGTAAGGCCATCCGGCCCGCTCACCCGGGTGATTGGTCCTCATCCTGCACGGGTGAGCAGGGCCGCCGAGGTGTAGCGGCACCGAGTGCCTCCCGTTCCCGGCACAACGTGACCAGGTGGTGCGGCGTGGCGTGGGCTCAACGGGAAGGGTGCCACCGGCGAGGACGATGAGGGTGCTGGCGGCGGCCGTGCTGAGCAGGGTCAGCACCGGGCCGCGGCGCATTGCCAGCATGAGGACGGCAGAGCCTGCGAGGATGCAGTACTACCAGGGCTGGGTGAGAGTGCGGGCCAGCGGGGCGGCCACCGCGTCCGGATGGATCGGTTTGGGCCGACTGCCCGCGCTGAACGCTGCCACGGCGCCGCCCGATCTATGACACAGCAAGGCTTCGGCCATCTGCGATCGGGAGCGGAGACGCAGACCCGGGTGCAACGCCCCGCCGGCCGCGGTGAGCAGCTGCCCGCAGCGAACAAGGTCGAGGCGGTAGTAGCGGTAGAAACGGTAGTAGATGTCGCGGCCGTCGGCGGAGCTGCGGCGAGTCCGGACCAGGTCCGCCTTGCGCAGCAGGCCCAAGTGGTAGGACACAAGGCTCTGCTGCGGTGCCGGTCGCCACCGGGCGCGCCATCGATACTCCCCGATACCCGGCCCGCCGGGCGGCGACTAGCGACCATCGGCGATGGAACGTGCCGTGGTGAGCGGTCACCGACGCCCGGCGGGCGGTTCCGGCTCGCCGGGGTCGTCGATCTCGTCGGCCACCACCTCAATGACGTCCGCGGGTGGCCGGCGCGGCGCCCGCGGCGGTGGCGCGCCGGGGGTCGGCACCCCGATCCGTATGCCGATCGCGGGGCAGCCGACGCCGCCGAGCATCCGCCGCAGCGTCCGGCGGGCGACCTCGTTCTCGACCAGGTCGCTCATGGCCGAGGTGGCCAGACGCTCGGCGGTCGCCGTGAGCAGGACCGCGGAGAGGGTGACGCCGCCGGCGGGCCAGTCGTGCCGGTCGTCGCCGTCGGTGACCACCACGCCGTAGCGGGCGTAGCGGTCGTTGACGTCGACCCGGCTGGTGATGCTCGCGCCGAGGCCCATGGCGGCGAAGTCGCGTATCGGGACGGGACGGGCCCCCCAGCGGCGCCAGGGTGTCGACCGGGACACCGTCTTTGCCCTCGCCGGGCCGGCGGAGCCAGGCGGCGAGTTCGGCGCGGTACGCGGGATCGGCCAGGAGCGCGTCGGATGCCTGCCCGGCGGCCAGTGCAAGGTCGGCGAGACCCCGTGACCAGGTCATCTGCAGGTGCGCGTGCGCGCGGCGCGCGGCTCGGCACAGGCGGTCGATCGACTCGTCGGGCACCGGCCGGTCGGCGAACGGGCGCCGATCCGACCGGCGGGCCCGGATGACGCGACGCAGCCGCTGGGCCTGGGCCGAGGGCTCGGCCACGCCGCGGTATCGGACGACGGCGAGCAGGTCCGGGTCGCTGTCGTCCGGTATCGGTTCCACCGTGAAATCCACTCCGTCGGCCGCGAGGGTGACGCAGGCGTGATGCAGGGCGGCGCCGCAGCTGAGCACGAGCAACCGGCCCGTGGGGTCCAGAGTGGCCAGCCGGCGGTGGCGGTCGGCGAACAGTAGCGCCGTGTCGTGGGTGATGCGCCAGCGCCACGGCTGGGTGTTGAGGATGGAGGGCGCCTGGACGGCGTCCAGCGCCGCCCGGGCGAGTCCACGCACCCCCGCGCTCCGCGTTACACGGTCTCCCCGGTGTAACGCCAGCGTCCGGTCGATGACTGTAATGGTGTGCTGAACGAGACGATCCGCATCGAGGCGTACACCGGTGACCGGAACCGGCTGCGCGACCTCTTCGCGCTGGCCGAGGACGCACCCATCCATCTGGACGCATACCTGCACGCCGGCCGCGTCCTGGTCGCGGTCCACAGCAACGAGATCGTCGGTTACTGCCAGCTGGTCGAGACCGCCACGAGCGGTCAGCTGGAGCTCACGAGTCTGGCGGTACGCGAGTCCGAGCAGCGCCGCGGGATCGGCGCGCGCCTCGTGCGGGCCGCGCTCGACCTGGCCGCCGCCGAGCAGGCGGCCGAGCTCGTGGTCTTGGTGGCCGAGGCGGGAGTGGGCGGCGGATGGTGTTGTAGCGGTGCAGCCACCGGAACACGGTGAGTCGGGCTTCGCGTTCGTCGGTAAACGCTCGGCCGCCTTGCAGGGTCTCGCGTTTCAGTTTCAGGCTGGCGTTGAACGACTCGGCCACCGCGCCCCGATCGCCTACGAGAACACCGCCCGAGCAACACCGACTGCGCTGGCCCCAGCCGCATAACCACGCGTTCCAAGATCAGGAGTCGAGCCCCCACTGGCCCTGGCAGACCCTGTTCAACCGCGTCCACGCCCCGCCAGCCACGGCCTGACCCCGGACCAATCGCCCGCCCCAGGCCCGACCACCGCCACGGAGCACGCCGGAACGCCCGGCAGGTCCACGGGCCGGGGCAACAACGACCCACCGGCCCTGGTCCAGAAGCTGCCGGTGCGGCACGCTTGATTCACTAGCTTCGATGCCGATCAGCGCCCGCACGAAGAAGGCGGGTGGCCGATGCCGTTTTCACGGGTGCTGACCAATGTCACGCGCGGTCGGGTGAACCGGATCATGTTGCGCTCCGCCGGTCATGCCGCATTCGCCGATCTGGAGCCGGTGGGTCGCCGCTCCGGCACCGTGCGCCACACGCCGGTGCGGGCCTTCCGGGTCGGCGACACGGTGATCGTCGGGCTCAAGTTCGGGCCTCGATCGGACTGGTACAAGAACATCACATACGCCGGCACCTGCCGGATGCGCCCGGGCAAAGAGCACCTCACCCTCGGCGCCCCGTATGTCGTACCGGTCGAGCAGGGCACCCGCGACATCCCGCGTCTGTTCCGGTTCGGACTACGGCACCTGGCGCACACCAAGGAATGCGCGATCCTGCCCGTCCCAACGCGCCAGCAGCATACAACCACATGATGGCACGTGGCCGCCTTACCGGACGCTCGTGGAGCTCACCTATCTGGGCGGTACGCTCCCGGCCGACGCGAGCGACGCCTTGGCCCGAGCGGTCCGGGCTCATCCTGAACTCCACCGATGTTCCCGGACGTGGTCAAACGTGCCAGCTTGTGGGTTCGGCCGGTTGATACCTGCATCAGGTGCCGGTCTGGACGCTTGCTTCGAGGTGCGCGCCAGCCTGCCCTTCGACCCGGAGCCACGGGCCGAAGGACCCTCCTGTCTGCGCTCGCTCGTGGCTAGCGTCGGCTCGGGAAGGACAGAGATGCGCGTTCTGGTGACCTATGCCGACGATGACGGCGCCTCCGAGGATACGGCTCGCCTGATCGGTGACGCACTGGTGTGCGACGGAATCGAAAGCGTCGTGCGCCCCGTGGAGACCGCAACCCTTGGGGATTTCGACGCGGTGATCCTCGGCAGCACGGCCCGCGCTGGCCACTGGCCACGCCGCGCCATACGATTCGCTCTCACGCAACGGCACGCCCTGCGCCGCGTGCCGGTCTGGCTGTACTCCAACAGCCCAGCCGGTGACGCATTCGCACCCGAGCAACGGATCGACATCACGCCTGTCGAGGACGCACTCACCCCGCTGGACCACCGCCCGTTCCTGCCCGCCGCACCTACCGTGGGCTGGCCCCCGCAAGCGTTGCAGCCCGACCAGGGCGAGGTACGCGGCTGGGCACACCAGATCGCCACCGCACTACAGACGGCCGGTCCAATAGTAGAAACGCCGTTCGCTCCCGCGGTGTCATGACACGTCCGCGCGGCAACAGCCTGCCGGCACTGTACGGGCTCGACATCCGGTCGCTCGCCTACGGCACCGGTGACGCCGAAGTCCGCCGGCGGCGCCGCACTCGCGCAGGCCTCGCGGCATACCGCGAGGCGGGCCTGGCCGCTGTCCGGCACGCCGCCGCAGGCGTCGGCCGTCGAGACAGTCGAGGCCGAGCTGACCGTCACCCGCCAACGCGTGCGGGCCTTGGAACGCCACTGGATCGAAAGCTGGAGAAGGACAGTGGCTCGGTGCAGATGGACGAGTTCAAAGCCGCCGACGCAGTGCGCCAACGCTGGACAGGGCAGCGGCCACGGTGACCGCCAGCTGCATGCTCACCCTCACTGCCCGGCCGGCTCGGGACTTCCGCCTCAGCCGCACCGGGCGCGCGAGGCGCAGGATTGAACTGGCGGCAGACTCACGCTGCCGCCGTGGACAGAAGGGAGCCTGGCCATGGGGTCAAGATCCAAGCAGCTGTTGTGGTTCGTCGCCGGGGTCGCCGTCGGGTTCGCGGCGGCGTCGATCGATGAAATTCTGATGTTGGTGGCCCGGCGTCCGTCACCAGTCGACGCGGACGCTGCCGAACCGGCGCTGCGACTCGACGTCGAAGAGCAGGCGATCCGCTCGACGACCTGACCCGTGCGGTCGCGTTCTACCACGACGTCGTGGGCCTGCCTGTGGCCAAGCGGTTCGACGCGATGGGCATGGTGCTGTTCGAGGTCGGCAACGAAACGCCCGGGCTGGGCGTCGGCGTTAGCGACACGCCGCGCGCGGGGCGGGCCGAAGATCTGGTTCGGGCGCCCGACGCGCGCGGCTCGGCCGCGGAAATGGCCGCGAGCGGCATCACGCCAGCGCCGGAACCGTTCTGCTCGGGACTTTGGTCACTACGCGTCCAGTTCGCCCCTACCTAGGTTTGAGGGATGGACATGGCCGAGTTCCAGCGCCGCGTGCGGCGCCCACCCAGCCGCCGACCGGCCTCGACCCGGCCGGGCCGGCCTGGGCGACAGCCGGAGGCCTGACCTGCGCGCCGGCCGACGATTCCCAGGTCGTAGGTCCTGGGGCCGTGGTGCCTGCGGCTCTGCCCCGCTCCGGCGTATCGGGCTGGAATGCGGACGGCCGAGAAGCACTGCGACAGACAGGATCGGACCATGGACCATCAGTCCCAACCACACACTCCCGCCTTCGCGCCTGGGTGTCCGCGACCGCCGCCCTGACCACACCTGACGAGGTCGTCTGGTGCGACGGCTCGGAGGCGGAGTGGCAGCGGCTCACCGACCAACTCGTCGAGTCGGGCACCTTCGTCCGGCTCAATCCGCAGCTGCGGCCAAACAGCTTCCTCGCCCGTTCGGACCCGTCCGACGTCGCGCGCGTCGAGGACCGCACCTACATCTGCACCCCGGACCCGGGCGACGCCGGCCCCACCAACAACTGGGCCGACCCCACCGACATGCGCCGCACCCTGGGGCTGCGGCTCGCGGGCGCGATGCGGGGCCGCACGATGTACGTCGTGCCATTCTGCATGGGGCCGCTCGGATCGGAGATCTCGCAGCTCGGCGTCCAGATCACCGACTCGCCGTACGTCGTCGTGTCGATGCGGATCATGACGCGGATGGGCAAGGAGGCCCTCGACCTCATCGGCGACGACGGCGACTTCGTCAAGGCGTTGCACAGCGTCGGCGCGCCAGTCGGGCCGGGCGCGCCGGACGTGCCGTGGCCGTGCAGCGCGACGAAGTACATCACCCACTTCCCCGCGGAACGCGAGATCATCTCCTACGGCTCCGGCTACGGCGGCAACGCGCTGCTGGGCAAGAAGTGCTACGCGCTGCGCATCGCGAGTGTCATGGGCCGCGACGAGGGCTGGCTCGCCGAGCACATGCTCATCTCACGCCTGACGAACCCGGCCGGCGAGGTCCGCCACATCGCCGCCGCATTTCCGTCGGCCTGCGGCAAGACCAACCTCGCCATGCTCATCCCCACCCTGCCCGGCTGGACGGTGGAGACGATCGGCGACGACATCGCGTGGATGCGCTTCAACGCCGACGGCGAACTGCGCGCCATCAACCTCGAGAGCGGCTTCTTCGGCGTGGCACCCGGCACCGGCCCGCAGACCAACCCCAACGCGCTCGCCACGCTGTACGCCAACTGCATCTTCACCAACGTGGCGCTGACCGACGACGGCGACGTCTGGTGGGAGGGCCTCACCGACGAGCCGCCCGCGCACCTCGTCGACTGGCGCGGCGAGGACTGGACGCCGGACTGCGGCCGCTTGTCGTCGCATCCCAACGCCCGGTTCACCGCCCCGGCCGCGCAGTGCCCGTCACTCGCCGACACCTGGGAGGACCCGGCCGGGGTACGCGTGGACGCCATCCTGTTCGGCGGCCGGCGCGCCGGCGTGGTACCGCTGATCGTCGAGGCCCGGGACTGGGCGCACGGGGTGTTCCTCGGGGCGACGGTGTCGTCGGAGACCACCGCCGCGGCCGTGGGGGCCGTCGGCCAGCTGCGCCGCGACCCGTTCGCGATGCTGCCGTTCTGCGGGTACAACATGGCCGACTACTGGGCGCACTGGCTGGAGACCGGTCAACGGCCCGGCGTGCGGGCGCCGCGGATCTTCCACGTGAACTGGTTCCGCAAGGCGGCCGACGGCCGCTGGCTCTGGCCGGGCTTCGGCGACAACAGCCGCGTCCTGGCGTGGATCTTCGACCGGTGCGGCGGCGCCGGCGCGATCCTGAGCCCGATCGGCAACCTGCCCGAGCCGGGCGCGCTGGACACCACCGGGCTGGACATCTCCGCGGCCGGCCTGGCCGAACTGTTGCGCGTCGACGCCGATGAGTGGCTCCGCGAGACGGAACTGATCGGCGACTGGTTCGCGCGCTTCGAACGCCTACCCGCCGCGCTGGGCGAGGAACTCGCCGGACTGCGGGCGCGTCTGTCCGCGGCCCGGTCGTGATCGTCGATTCCCTCTCCGGGAACCCGCTGCTCACCCTGTTCGTGGTCGTGGGCGGCGGGTTCCTGGTGGGGAGGGTCCGGATCGGCGGGTTCAGCCTCGGCGTGGCGGGGGTGCTGTTCACCGGGATCGCGTTGGGCGCGCTGGATGCGCGCCTCAAGCTGCCGGAGATTGTGTACCTGCTGGGGCTCGGGCTGTTCGTGTACACCATGGGGCTGTCAGCCGGCCCGGGGTTCGTCGGGTCGCTACGCCGGGCCGGGCTGCGCTGGAACGCCTTCGCACTGGCCGCGATCGCGGGCGTCGCGGTGCTGGTGGTGGCCCTGTCGTGGCTGCTCGACCTGGGCCGCGCCAAGGGCGCCGGATTCTTCACCGGCGTGCTGACCAACACCCCCGCGCTGGCCGGGGTGGTGGAACGGCTCGACGGCGGGCCCGACGCCAACCTGCCGGTCGTGGCGTACTCCCTGGCGTACCCGGTCAGCGTGCTGGCCTGCCTCGTCGGCATCAGCGTGCTGCAACGCGCCTGGGGCGTCGACTACGCCGCGGAGGCCCGCGCCGCGCACCTGACCGAGCAGCCGATCCACAACGCGACCGCGGACGTGCGACGGCCGGTGACCGTCAAGGACGTGGTCCGGGCCACCGGCGGCCGGGCGCTGATCGGCCGGGTGGCGCACGCCGGCGAAGTGACCGTGGCGGAGCCCGACCTGCGGCTGTGTCCGGGCGACCGGGTGACGATCGTGGGCGAGCGGGACGCCATCGCCGACGCGACGGCGATCGTCGGCGAGGCCGCGCCGGAACGGCTGGACACCGACCGCAGCCGGCTGGACGTGCGGCGGATCTTCGTGTCCGACCCGGATCTCGTCGGTCGGCGGATCAAGGAACTCGACCTGGCCCGGCGATTCGGCGCGACGATCACCCGGGTCCGCCGCGGCGACACCGACTCGCTGGCCGACCTGAACACCGTCCTGGAGCTGGGCGACCGGGTGCGGGTGCTGGCCCCGCCGACGCGGATGAAGGAGATCAGCCGGTACTTCGGCGACTCGTACAAGGAACTGGGCGAGGTCAACATCGCGTCACTGTCCCTGGGCCTCGCCCTGGGACTGCTGCTCGGCACGGTGAGCCTGCCGCTGCCCGGCGGCGGCCAGCTGAGCCTCGGCTTCGCGGGCGGGCCCCTGGTGGTCGGGCTGCTGCTGGGCGCCCGGCGGCGCATCGGGCCGCTGGTGTGGCAGTTGCCGAACAATGTCAACTGGTCGTTGCGCCAGATGGGGCTGGTGCTGTTCCTCGCCGGGATCGGCACCCGCGCCGGCCAGTCGTTCGTCGCAACGGTGGCCACCGGGGACGGGGCGAAGCTGGTCGCGGCGGCGTTCGTCGTGTGCCTGTTGGTCACGGTGGGCGTGCTGTGGCTCGGGCACCGGGTGCTGCGCTGGCCGATGGGCGTGGCCACGGGCGTGCTGGCGGCCGTGTGCACCCAGCCGGCGACGCTCGGCTTCGCCGTCGAGCAGGCCGACAACGAGCTGCCCGAGCGCGCATACGCGGCGGTGTACCCGACGGCGATGATCGTGAAGATTCTCCTCGCCCAGATACTGCTCACGGTGCTGTAGCCGCGGTTGGTCGGGTCCGCACGGACCGATCGAGACCGCCGAACGCGAGGCGTTGGAGGCATCGATGACCGGCTGGCGCGAGAAGTCCCCGACCGTCGATGTCGAGGCCCTGCTCGCCGTCGGCCGAGCGGCCTAGGTGCTCATCGGCGTCTCGCGCACGGCGCAGCTCGTCGTGGTCGGCAGCCGCGGACACGGCGGCTACACCGGGCTCTTGCTCGGCTCCGTCGGCCCGCAGCTCGTGCAGCACGCCGAGTGCCCGGTGCTGATCGTCCACGCTCGCGGCTCCGCGGCCCTCCGGCTGGAGTCGAACACACCTGACGAGGAGCACCGGGACCTTCGGCCCTGGCGATCAGCTCCAGGCAGGTCGACCGTTGGCTACGGAGGGAGTTGAATTCGATGAAGCTCACGGCAACGCTGCGGACATCCACGCTGCGTCATGCATCGACCCGCAGGATGCAGCCATCGGCGATGGTCGCGCGACTCGAACGGTACAAGGACGAACTGCCGCCGCGGCTCAACGTCGGCTGACCAGGACGGATTCCTGCCGGCCACGTCCTTGCGGAGTACGCGGTCGGCGGGGTCCGGTATCCAGACCCGCGGCGCTCTCCCCGCTTGCCTGGTGGCCGCGTCCACGGCGACGCGGCCATCACGCGGTCGGCCGGCCGCTACGCCGGACCGCCGGTGGACACCGGGGCCGGTGGCGTGCCCGCCGGCGGCCCGTCCGGACCGCCGACCGGCTCCGCCCCGCCGAGGTCGAGAGCGAACGGCGGATACCGGTCGGTGAGCAGCGCGACGTACGCGCCGACCCGCAGGTACCAGCGCCACGCCCCGACGAGCAGGTCGTACAGGCCACCCGGGCACCGGCCGGTGAACAGCAGCGCCACGCCGGCGAAGAACACCGCCAGTGCCGCGACGCCCGGCGCAGTGAACCGCGTACCGTCCTCGGCGACCCGGCTGAAACTGGTCGTCAGCGCGGCTGACGATCAGGATATGCGGCAGCGCGAAAAGCCACGCCACCAGCGGCAGCCAGCGCTTCGGCGCCGCCGGCCCGTCAACCTCCAGGCGGGCCGGGTAGTCCGGCACGTCAGCGAGCGTGAACGGCGGATACCGGTCGGTGCCGAGCACCCAGTAGCCGTAGTACCCCACAAGCGGTCTGCGGATCGACGGTCTGCGAATCGATCCGTGCCCCGGGACCGCCGGCCCGGGACCGGTCGGGGCCTCCGGCCGTGGTGATCCGCGCCAGCATGCCCGAGCCTGAAGGTCTGACCGCCAACGTCGTCGCGGTCAAGGGCACCGGCGAGACTCCTCGGCGCTGCGGCGCGGGTCCGGCGAGTCCGGCGGCGCACGCGGGACGGGGTCACTGAAATGCCGCTTCGATGTCCTGCTTGGTCGCGGTGGCCGTGATAACGAGCAGCACATCGCCGGGTTGCATGCGGTGGTCGGGCCCAGGCACCGCGGGCTGCCCGTCGCGGATGACGGCGGCGACGACGGTACCCGACGGCAGCGGCACGTCCGCGAGGGCGCGCCCGGCCGTCGCCGACTCGGGCCGGATCCGGGTCTCGATGAGGGTGACGCCCGCTGCGGCGAGCCGCATCAGTCCAACGGTCTGCACGCCACCCGTCGCCTCCTCGATCAGCGCCACCATCGGCCCTTCGGCGGGCAGTGCGACGTCGACACCCCAGCGTTGGTCGAACAGCCAACCGTCGTCGCGGTCGTTGACGCGGGCGAGTACCCGAGGCACCGCGAACTGGCGCTTGGCCAGCAGCGAGATGACGAGGTTGTCCTCGTCCTCTCCGGTGGCGGCCACCACGAGATCGGCGTTGAGCGCCCCGGCGCGTTCGAGGACGTCGGGCTCGCAGGCGTCGCCCTTGACCTGGCGGAACACCGGGAAGGTCTGGAAGAGTTCGGGGGTCTTCGCGGGCCATCCGCCGCTTGGCGCCAGGCAGGTCGACCAGCCAGCGGGCAATGCTGTACAGCGGCGGTCGCGAGTTCGGCGATGCGGTGTTCGACCGCGTCCCTTCGGAACCCCCGGAAACGGGACGCAGCGCCTGCTGGGCCTATCGTGATCGGATGGCCAACGCAGGGGCGACCGGGCGGCGCTGGGTCCGGCTGGTGCCGGGCATTGCCCCGCTGCGCGGGTACCGCCGGTCCTGGCTGCGCGGCGACGCGCTGGCCGGCCTGACGATCGCCGCTTACCTGGTGCCGCAGGTGATGGCGTACGCGACGCTCGCGGGTCTGCCGCCAGTGGCGGGCCTGTGGGCGGTCCTCGCGCCGCTGGCCGTCTACGCCGTGCTCGGCTCGTCCCGCCACCTGTCTGTCGGCCCGGAGTCGACGACCGCGCTGATGACCGCCGCGGTGGTCGCCCCGCTCGCCGGCGGCAGTCCCACCCGCTACGCGGCGCTGGCCGCGGCGCTCGCCGTGGTCGTCGGCGTGCTCTGCCTTGCCGCCGCCGTCGCGCGCCTGGGTTTCCTTGCGGACCTGCTGTCGAAGCCGATCCTGGTGGGGTACCTGACCGGCGTCGCGATCATCATGATCATCGGCCAGCTCGGCAAGGTGACCGGGATACCGGTGACCGGCGACACCCTCGTCGAGCAGGTTATCTCCGCCGCGCGAAACATCGGCCAGATCGACCCGGGGACCCTCGTGTTCTCCGTCGCCGTGCTGGTCCTCTTGTTCGTCATGCACTGGCGGTGGCCGCACCTGCCGGGGCCGCTGTTGACCGTCCTGCTCGCCACCGCTGCGGTCGCCGTGTTCGGCCTGCGGGAACGAGGTCTCGCCGTCGTGGGTACCGTCCCGCGAGGGCTGCCCACGCCGGCCCTGCCGGGCATCGGTGACCTCACCCACCTGCTGCTGCCGGCGGTCGGGCTGATGGTCGTGGGCTACACCGACACCGTGCTGACCGCGCGCGCGTTCGCCGCCCGCGGCGGCTACCGCATCGACGCCAACCAGGAAATGCTCGCTCTCGGCGTAGCCAACGTCGTCACCGGCGCCCTGCGGGGCTTCCCGGTCAGCAGCAGCGGCAGCAGAACGGCGATCGGATTCGCCGCCGGTGGCCGCACCCAGGTGAGCTCGGTGATCACCCTGGGGGCGGTGATCGGGGTACTGCTGTTCGCCGCGCCGCTGCTCCAGCTGTTCCCGGTCGCGGCCCTCGGCGCCCTCGTCGTCTTCGCCGCCGTACAGCTCATCGACGTCGCGGGATTGCGACGCCTGGCGGCGTTCCGCCGCAGCGAGCTGCTCCTGGCGGTGGCGACGATCGTCGGTGTCCTCACGCTCGACATCCTGTACGGCGTGCTGTTCGCCATCGGGCTGTCGGCGGCCGAGCTGCTGCGCCGGGTGGCCCGGCCGCACGACGCGATCCAGGGCGTGGTTCCCGGCCTGGCCGGCATGCATGACATCGACGACTACCCACAGGCAACCACAACCCCGGGGCTGCTGGTGTACCGGTACGACTCCCCGCTGTTCTTCGCCAACGCGGAGGACTTCCGCCATCGGGCGCGCGCCGCCGCCGAGAGCGCCGCGACGAGGTGGTTCGTGCTCAACACCGAGGCCAATGTCGAGGTCGACATCACCGCGCTGGAAGCGCTTGACAACCTCCGCAAAGAGCTGACCGACCGCGGGGTGGTGTTCGCGATGGCGCGCGTCAAGCGCGACCTGCAGGACCAGCTCGACGCCTACGGACTGACCGCGTCGATCGGGACGGACCGCATCTTCCCCACCCTGCCGACCGCCGTGGCCGCCTATCAGGACTGGCGACGCCACCACGACGAGCCGCCGGGTTCGCCGCCGTGATGGTGTCCTGGGCGGCCCGGTCTGGGATCCTGCCCGATCGGGACGATCGGCCCTGGTCGCCGGACGGCGCCGACCGCCTCGTGCCCGAGCACGCACCCGGGCTGCACCGCCGGCACGTCACCGGCGAGGATGTGCAGATCCGTGCCGCAGATCGGGTGGCCCCGTACGGCGTGACCAATTGGGTGCGCAATGCCCGCGCTGCCGGTCAGGTGACGCTGCGTCGAGCCGGGCGCCGGGAGACGCTGCGGGTGACCGAGGTGCCTGCCGCGGACCGGGTACCGATCCTGCGCCAGTACTGGCGCGAGGTACCCGTCACCCGCAAGTTCTTCGGGACGACCTCCACCTCCAGCGACGAACTGTGGGCCGCCGAGGCACAGCGCCACCCAGTGTTCCATCTCGCCGACACGGACAGCGCAGTGCCAGACGGCCGGTCCTGAGCACCAGCGGGCAACCAGCAAAGGCTTGATCGTGACCCGCGCGGACCTGCTGCCGCTGAACGCGCAGAACGAGGGCATCACCGCCACCTACGTGGCGGGCATCCTCGAGGTCCTTGTGCCGCTCGCCGGCGCGCTGACCCTCGGCGTCGACCGGGAAGTTCCGCGGCCGCGCACCTCCAGTCCGGCGCCCGCACATCTACCGGTGAGGACCGCCGCCCGCCGACATGGCCGTTGTCGGAATGACCTTTGGCCGTGGCCGCCGCGGCGGGCGGCTCCTAGCGTGGTCGCTGGAGGCCGCATCCGGCGGGCAGGGAGGGCTGCGGAGGGGGTGAGACCGATGGGTGCGTTCATCGTCGTCGCAGCGGTCGTGGCCGGGGTCTACGTCGCGCTGATGGCGATGTATGCCATAGCGATCCGCACTCGTACGACCCACCTTCTCCGCCAGCCCGACAAACTGGACCGCCCTCGACAGCACGGCGCCCGGACGCGAGGATTGCCGCATCCAGAGCCGGGAAAGCGGACCGGTGTGAAGGAGTTCGCGGACTCCTTCCTGGGCGCTCAGGCGCGGACTGAGGTCATCGACGCACCACACCGTGCGACGCATCTGAGCCTCGGCGGGGCCATGTGCAACCTTCGCCTCGCCCTGGCCGCCGAGGGCCGGGCCTCACGACTGCGGCCGCGGCCGCTTCGCCAGCCTGCCGCTGGGCCCGGTGAGCCGGGCCGTCGTCCACCACACCGTGTGCCTGGTGGCGATGGTCCGCTGAACCCAGAGCCGCCGGCCGTGGCCCGGCGGCCCAGAGCCGCCGGGCTTGCGCCACGTATCACCGGGCAAGTTGGCGCGGGCCGGGCCAGTCCTCAGCCGGTCCGTTCCGCCGCGCGGACGGCGTCCACCCCAGCCGTGGTACCGGCGAGCGCCTCGACGATCCGCAGTTCGGTGTCGTCGTCCAACGCCCCGGCGACCGTCGCGGTGCCACCCTGGACGGCGACCGGCCAGCGGCGCTGCCCGCCCGCTCAGGTGTCGAGACGTCGCTAGGCGTCCCGCTGCGCCGACGCCGCGGTCGGGAGCAGGGTGCGCAGCACGTCGCAACGGCTGACGACGCCGATGACGTGCTCGTCGACGACCACCGGCACGGTGTGCGCCCCGTGCTCGACCATGGCCTGCGCGACGGCAGCGACGTGGGCTTCCGGCCAAGCCGCCATCGGCAGGCCGGACATCGCCTCACGAACCCGGAGCGGCCCTGCGGCCAGGCGCGTCCGGGCCAGCCGCTGACGCAGCAGGTCCAGCTCGCTGACCATCCCGACGAGCATGCCGTCGTCGTCCACGACCGGCGCGGCCGTGATCGACCGCTCCTCCAGCAGCGCCACCGCGTCGCCGAGCGGCGCATCCGCACGGACCGTGCAGGCCGGCGAACTCATGATGTCCTTGACGCGCATCGACTGCTCCCTTCGTGTAGGGCGGCCGACCGGTACCCCGAGGCGAACCGTCGGCGGGGCTCCCGGTGGCGGCCGCCGGGTGCTACCGGGCCGCCCCGGCCGTCATCGTGGCCGTCAGCACCTCGGCCTGCAGCCGGACCGGGTCCGTGGCCGAGTCGAGCAGCAGCCGGACCACCGCGGTCAGCATCTCGATCTGCCGCTCGGCGCGGCACATCCGCAACGCCATGTCCCCGGTCTGCGTGCTGGGCCGCATGCACTCGACCAGACCCTGCTCCGGCGCGATCATCGTCGTCGACATCGCCGTCGCACCTCCCCCATCTCCACTCCGGGTGTTCCCTCCGCCTCAAGCCTCCGGGCGTGGACGGCCGCCCGTACAGGCCTTTCGCCCCGTACTTCGAGGCCCGTTGCCGCCGCCCCACGCGCCGGAAAGCGCGCGCCCGAGCAGGCCGCCACGACACGACGCAGACTGGCATCGTGGACGTTGGGCGAGAGGTGAGCTCGCGATGAACGCAGCCAACGGCAGCGGCAGACCGGGCGCCACCGGGAACTGCTGACTGGCAAGCGGGAGGCGGCCGAATAGTACGAACGGCCCGCCGCCGACCCCGGCCGCGGCTGCGATCCCGGGGCTCGCGGGCACCTACGCCAACGCCGGTTCGTCGTGGGGCCGGTGCTCTGAATACACCGAGCCGATCCGCCAGGTGACGCCGTCGTAGGAACCTGCATAAGCGACGCGTTCGCCGGGATGGTCGAAGGCGCCGTCGTCGGTGGGACGGAAAACGCCCGCGTCAGGTCAGCGGCAGGCCGAGCTCCCGGCCGGCCGCGCGGAGGCCGTCGCGGGCCGCCGGATGAGCGGCCTGGTCGAGGATCTGCGGCGCCTGCTCGACCGAGTCACGGCCCCAGATCCGGGCGGTGCCCTGCTCGGTGACGATGTAGCTGTGTTGGAAGGACGTCACCGGCCCGGACAGCAGCGACACGACGGCCGATACGTCGGCCTTCGGGTGCCATGACCGCAACGCGATGACAGCGTGGCCGCCCGGGGAGTGCATGGCGCCGACGATGAAGTCGGTCTGCCCGCCGAAGCCGGAGTGCGTCCGGTGGCCGATCCGGCTCGCGTTGGCCTGCGCCAATGAGACACGGCTCACGGGCTGGGCCTGGACGAGATCCAGCGTGCCCGCCTCCTCGTCACCGGCGATCGCCCTGACGCCGGCGGAGATGGCGAAGACGGCGACCAGGATGGGTACCAGCAGACCGAACACACTGACCGCGAAGTAGTTTTCGGGTTTGGTGTAGTCCTCCATGTGTAGCGCTTCTTTGACCGACGGCGGGAACGAGTTCAACGCGTCGGCCATCGCCGGGTTGTTGATGCTGGGGTAGAACGAGGCGTACATGGCCGCGATCGCGGTCAGTGCCAGGATCCATCCGATCCACGTGCGACGGTTGTCCCGCATCGACTTCCAGAAGACGCGCATCACGCCTCATCATGCCGGTAGTAGGTGAAGAAGAGCTCTTCGAGCTCGAGCTCCTCGCTGGTCAGATCCACGACGTGATAACGGGCCAGTGCCTTCACCAGTGCTGGAACGCGAACGGATCACCGCGGTCCCCGTCGTCGACGACCAGGGCGCGCTGGTTGGTTCGATCAGCGCCCTGGACGTGCTGCGGCAGGGCACCGCCGCGGGTACCCATGCTGGGACGAACCGTGGCGCCGAGTCGTGGACGTGATGTCCGGACCTCCGGTGGCCGGTTGGCCGGTGGACGAGGTCGCCGACATCGCCCGGCTCATGGTCGAGCAGGGTCTGCACGTTGTCCCCATCGTCACCGACGATCACGTGATCGGCGTGGTCAGCCGCACTGAGGTGCTGCGCACCATCATGCCGACCGACGAGGCTGCGGGCCAGGAGGCACAGCGGCGGCTGGACGCCTACGCCGGCGGGGAGCGCCGTTCGACGATCACCGTCGAAGACGGCGCCGCGCTGCTCAGTGGCAACCTCGACAACGCAACCGAACGCAACGTGGTCGCCGCGCTCGTGGAGACAACCACCGAGATCGACACCGTCCGCATTCGCGCCCAGCCCTGACCCGCCGAACCGCAGGTCATCGCCGCAGGGCGGAGCGGTGCGTCAGATGCGATGCCACTCGCGCCCAGTGTGCACAGGCGGACACCCGGGCGTGCCTACAGCGGCCCTTCCGGGTAGACCACACGCTCGGTGTTCCGTGGCCGGTCCAGCACCCGGCAGGCGGCTTCATACTGGAGGTAACAGTTGCAACCGGCTGCCTGATCGGGGGCGACTGTCGGGCCCGCCCGATCGGTGGGCGGAACCGGTTCGCGTGGCGATTCCTGGTAGGGGGAGTCCTCGGTGACACGGGGCAGGTTGCGGGTCTACCTGGGTGCGGCGCCCGGGGTGGGAAAGACCTACGCGATGCTGGCCGAGGGACAGCGCCGCCGATCCCGGGGAACGGATGTCGTGGTCGGGTTCGTGGAACCACACGGCCGGCAGCTGACCGCGGCGATGGCCGACGGGCTCGAGGTGGTCCCCCGCCGTGAGTGCGACTACCGGGACGCCCGGTTCGCCGAGATGGATCTGGACGCGGTGCTGGCCCGGCACCCGCAGGTGGCCCTCGTGGACGAGCTGGCGCACACGAATGTCCCAGGTTGCCGGAACGCCAAGCGCTGGCAGGACGTCGAGGAGCTGCTCGACGCCGGCATCGACGTGGTCACCACGCTCAACATCCAGCACCTCGAGTCACTCAACGACGTGGTGCGCCAGATCACCGGCGTCACCCAGCAGGAGACGCTGCCGGACGAGGTGGCGCGACGCGCGGAGCAGGTCGAGCTGGTCGACATGACCCCGGAGGCGTTGCGCCGGCGGATGGTGCACGGCAACGTCTATCCTCCAGACCGGATCGAGGCGGCGCTGACCCACTACTTCCGACCCGGGAACCTGACCGCGCTGCGGGAGCTGGCGTTGCTGTGGGTGGCCGATCGGGTCGAGGAGGGCCTGCAGCGGTACCGGGCCGAGCACGGCATCGCCACTGGCTGGGAGACCCGCGAGCGAATCCTGGTAGCGCTCAGCGGCGGGCCCGAGGGCGAGACCCTGATCCGGCGGGCGGCCCGCATCGCGGAGCGCATGCGGGGCGCCGAGCTGCTTGCCGTGCACGTGCTGCCGTGTGACGGGCTGGCCTCGGGCAGCCATCCGGCGCAGGCGGCGCAGCGGGCGCTCGTGGAGTCGCTGGGCGGTCGTTACTACCAGATCGTCGGTGACGACATAGCCAAGGCGATACTCCAGTTCGCCCAAGCCGAAAACGCCACGCAAGTCGTGTTGGGGGCCAGTCGCCGAGGGTGGCCGGCGTCGGCGTTGACCGGCGAAGGGGTGGGTGCCCGGGTCACCCGCTTGTCCGGACCGATTGACGTGCACATGGTCACGCACGAGCACGCGGCCGGCCCGCCCGCACTGCGACTGCCAGGCGCCGGCCGGGGGTTCGGTGTGCGCCGGTACCTGGCCGGCGTCGCCCTGGCAGTTCTGCTGCTGCCCGCCTTCACCCTGATCGGACTGCAGGGCCACTTCACGCTCTCCAGCGTCCTGCTTGGCTACCTGCTGCCCGTGATCGTGGTGGCGCTGGCCGGAGGGCTGTACCTGGCGCTGCCGACAGTGGTGGCGGGCACCCTGCTGGCCAACTACTACTTCACGCCCCCACTGCACAGTCTGACCATCGCCAGACCCGACGATGTAGTGGCGCTGTCCGTCTTCGTCGTCGTCGCGGCGATCGTCAGCTGGGCGCTCGAGACCGCGATGCGGCAGACCCACCGCGCCGCACGCGCGTCGGCAGAGGCCGGCGCGCTCAGTACGCTGGCCGGCGCCGAGCTGGGCGGGCCCAATCTGCCGGCCCTGCTGGAACAGGTACGGCAACTGTTCGGACTGGACGCGGTCAGCCTGCTCGACCGGGGATCCGCAAGCGGCCTCGGACAGAGCTGGCACGTGCTGGCGTCGTCCGGCGACCGGCCACCGGAACAGCCCGCCGAAGCCGACACCAGCGTCCCGGCCGGGCAGACACTCACCCTGGCCGGGCGAGGCCGCGCCCTCGGCGACAGCGACCAGCGGGTACTGGTGGCCTGCGCCGTCCAGATCGCCGCCTGCCTGGATCGCCAGCAGTTGGCCGAACGCGCCGCCGACGCCGACCAGCAGATCGCCGCCGATCGCGCGCGTACCACGATGCTGCTGGCCACCCAGCGGGAACTGCAGGCGCCCCTGGCGCAGATACAGGACACGCTGGACCGGCTCGCAACCCAGGAGTCGCTCAGCGCAGGACAGCGACACGAGCTAGCCGCCACCGGCCAGGCCAGCCTTGCCCGCATCGCAACCTGCCTCACCGACCTCCAGAACCTGGGCCAGGCACGCGCGGGAGCGCTGGACATCCACCTCCGTCCCGTTGAGCTCGACGATGTCCTCTCTGCGGCGCTCGACGATCTCGGGCCGGGGGGACACGACATCGTCATGGACACCCCCGAAGACCTGCCGGACGTCATCGCCGACGCCAACCTGCTCACCCGCGCGGTCACCAGCCTCGCGACCAACGCCCTGGACCGCAGCTGGCGCACCGCGCCGGCCACGGTGACCGTGAGCGTGCTGCCCCACAACCTCGCGATCAACATCATCGATCACTGCATCCGGATGCCGGTCCCGCTTGAACCTTGCCCCCCGGACATGGCGCGCGAGCCCATCGGCCCAACCCCGGACGGCAGTCTTCCTGTGCGCACCGCGCGGGCGCTCACCGAAGCCATGGGCGGCACTCTGCACTGCCATAACACCCCCGGCGGCGGACTCACCATCAGCCTGACGCTGCCCAGGACCGCCATCCGCTCCTGACATGCCCGAAGCACGGGGTCACCCGTCGGCAGGCACGCTCGGCCGTTGCCTTGGGCGTCGGCGGCCCTTCGCGGCGGCGCAGCGATGCTCAGGCTGCCTGATACCTCGGCCAGTCCACCAACTTGACGGCCGGCGGCGGCGTGGCGGTGGGCTGGCGGAACAGGTGTGCGGGGCAGGCTCATGTGGGTGAGCACCGCCGGGACCACCGTAAGAGCCTTCACCAGAAACGTCGCCGCTGCGCGGCCCGAACGGGGAATGTTGGATCAAGTGGCGAATACGCCCGCAGCGACGGCCCCGCCTGCCGGGTCGCGACCGGACCAGACCGAGTGGAGGGACCGTTCTTCCGGTGCCGCACGCTGATGAAGCCGCTCGAGCCGAACAGGATCGCCGCAACGGGACCATAGCGGTCCCGGCCGGCGCTGAGCTGTGCCAGCGGGCACCGTTGCATTGAGCGTTGGCAGGATCGAGGCAGACTTGAGCAGTGAAGTCGCCGACCCGACCTGATCCGTGGCTGCCTCCGAAGTCGGCGTTCGCCGGGTTTCGGTTTCCGCCGGATGTCATCGTCGTCGCCGTGCGCTGGTATCTGCGGTTCAACCTGTCCTATCGAGACGTTGAGGAACTGCTGGTCGAACGCGGCGTGGAGGTCGATCACGTGACGGTCTACCGGTGGGTGCAGCGATTCACCCCTTTGCTGGCCGACGCGGCCCGGTTCTGCCGCCATTCACCGGGCGACACATGGTTCGTCGATGAGACGTACATCAAGCTCAACGGGGTCTGGTGGTACGTGTACCGGGCGGTCGATCAGTACGGGCAGGTCATCGACGTGCTCGTGTCGGCGCGCCGGGACACCGACGCGGCGCGAAGGTTTTTCCGCCGAGCGCTGTCGGTATTGAAGGTGACGCCCACCGAGGTGATCACCGACGCCGCCGCGGTCTACCCCGGCGTCCTAGACGAGCTGATCCCGTCGGCGTGGCACCACGTCGAGCGGTACGCCAATAATCCGATCGAGGCTGATCACAGTCGACTGAAGTACCGGTTGAGACCGATGCGCGGGCTGCGTACGGACAACACAGCGCAGGTGATCATCGCCGGACACGCCTTCATGCAGAACCTTCGACCCGGCCACTACGAACTCGCCGGCGACGCCCCGCCGGCTACGCGAGTCGCCGCTGCGTTCATCGAACTCGCCCACGCGATCTGACCGCGGACCCGACGCGGGTTCAACGCGTCCGCCGATCCCACAACGCAACGGCGCCCGTCGATGACCTGGCCGTGCTGGTCGACGGCCCGGTACACATACCGCCAGACACCGTTGACCTTCACATAGGTCTCGTCCGTGAACCACCTGTCACCCGGGTGCGTGCCGGCTGAACCGGGCCGCGTCGGCCAGCAGCGGGGTGAAGCGTTGGGCCCGGCGGAAGACGGTGACGTGGTCGGCCTCGGCACCACGTTCAATGAGGAGTTCTTCGACGTCGCGGTAGGAGAGGTTGTACCGCAGGTAGAGCCCGACGGCAACCATGATGACGTCGGGTGGAAACCGGAACCCGGCGAACGCCGACCGCGGCGGCGGGGACGGACGCCGACGGTCCGAGAGCTTCACCGTTCAAGCCTGCCTGACCAGGGCAACGCTCAATGCAACGGACCCCAGCGCCGTACTTGACAGCTCCCGAGCTTTACCCCTTTACTAGGGAGATAGTAAAGGAGCGGAAGGCGGGCCGTCTTGTTCGTGTTCAGGCTCGACAGCAGGTCGGGGGTGCCGCCGTACCGGCAACTGGTGCACCAGGTGCGGCAGGCGGTCCTTATGGGGTATCTGCGGCCTGGTGACCGGCTGCCGCTGATCCGTGAGGCAGTCGAGACCCTGGCCATCAACCCCAACACCGTCGCCAAGGCCTACCGCCAGCTGGAGCAGGAAGGCCTGGTGACGGGCCGCCCGGGGCAGGGCACCTTCGTCAATGACGTGGCGTCCGCGGCGATCCCGGCGGAGGACTACACCTCGCTGCGCCAGGACATGGAGGCGTGGCTCAGGCGTGCCTACGCGGCAGGCCTTGACGAGCACGCGGTCACCGCCCTGTTCACCACCATCCATCAAGAAACCAGGATCGAGGCCGTCTCATGACAGATGCCCTTTCCGCCAGCGGCCTCTGCAAGCGCTACCGCTCGACATGGGCGTTGCGCGAGTGCGACCTGGCGCTACCGGCTGGGCGGGTGATCGCTCTGGTCGGCCCGAACGGCGCCGGCAAGACCACGCTGTTGCGGCTGACCGTTGGCCTACTCTCGCCGACCTCTGGCTCGATCGAGGTATTCGGCTCCTCGCCCACCACCAACACGCCACAAGCGTTGGCGCGCATCGGTTTTCTGGCCCAGGAGCACCCACTCTACCGGAGTTTCACCGTCGCCGATCTCTTGCACTTCGGTGCCAGCCTCAACATCCGGTTCGACCGCCCGCTGGCAGAAAAGCGGCTTGCCTCGCTTGATATCCCGCTCAACCGCAAGGCGGGCGCGCTCTCCGGCGGACAGCAGTCACAGGTCGCCCTGGCGCTGGCCCTGGCCAAGCGCCCAGACCTGCTGGTGCTGGACGAGCCACTATCCAGTTTGGACCCCGTGGCGCGGCGTGAATTCCTGCAGACCCTGATGGGCGCGGTGGCACAGGACGGGATCACCGTCCTGTTCTCCTCCCATGTCGTACACGAGCTGGAACGGGTCTGCGACTACCTGGTGGTGCTCAACAACGGCCGCATAGCCATCGACGATGACATCGAAACACTGCTCGAAAGGCACAAGATCCTCACGGGACCACGCTCCGATGTGCACGATCCGATGTTGGGCGCGGTCATCGAAGCCACTCATAGCGACCGGCACACCTCGCTGCTCGTGCGCGACGGCGCCGCGATCGAGGGATGGCAGGAACAGCCGGCTGGGCTGGAAGACGTCGTCCTGGCGTACCTGCGTGGTGGCGTGGCGATGGACCGGACGAAGGTGGCCGCGTAATGATCTGGATGACCTGGCGGCAACACCGCGCCGAAATGCTTGTCCTGGCGGGGATTGTGGCTGTTGCTGGGCTGATCCTGCTGATGCAGGGGCTCTCCATACGCGGGCTGTTCCCCGACGGCACGGCGGCCTGCGCCAACTCCGACGTCACCAGCGGGGACAGCTGCGCGCAGGCCCTGAGCAAGCTCAGCGACGGTTACGGTCACCCCGAACCGATTTCCTTCCTGGCCACGCTGATGCCGTTCGTGATCGGTGCGTTCCTGGGCGCGCCCCTGCTCGGCCGCGAGTTCGAGGCGGGCACCTGGCAACTGGCGTGGACGCAGGCAGTGCCGCGGCTGCGGTGGCTGGCCGTGAAAGTCACGGTGCTGGCTGGGCTGACCGTGCTGCTCACCCTGGCGTTTTCCGCCATGGTCACTTGGTATCGGGCGCCCGTGGACACGTTCGGTGGAAGGCTGGGCCAGGTCGGGTACGAGGTCGAAGGCGTGGCGCCGGTCGCCTATGCCCTGTTCGCCTTCGCCGTGGCCACCGTGGCCGGGGTGTTGCTGCGGCGCAGCCTCGCCGGGTTGGCCGTGGCCGCGGCGGCGTTCGTGACGGCGCGGATTGCCGTAGCCAGCTTGGCCCGCCCGAAGTTCGCCTCGGCCATGACTGTCCTTCAGACGATCCAGGACAAAGGGCCAGGCGAGACCAGAGGCACCGGCAACGCCGGCGACTGGGTGCTCGATACGGCCTTCATCGACTCGTCGGGCCACAAACTCAGCACAGCCACGCTGGACAAGCTGTCCGGCGATGCCGCCAACGCCGGGGTCAGCATCCCGGCCTACTTCCAGCAGCAAGGGATCCATCGCGCGGTGAGCTACCAACCCGGCGACAGGTTCTGGCATTTTCAGTGGATCGAGTCCGGGCTCTATGTCGGCGCGGCCCTCTTGCTTGTCGCCCTGGTGGTCTGGCGAGTCAGGCGGCGCAGCCTCTAGTCAGGTTGCTTCTGAAGTGACGATCGCCCCTGACGAAAGTCGGGGCGATCGACACTTTGGGCTTCCGCTGCGAGCAGCGCTATCGCAATCGCCATCCGATGCCCCGGCCATGCAGGAAGCGGACGCCGCGATGATCACCGCGAAGCCGGTCGAGACCCGACGTGCCGGTTGCCAGCTCCGGTCACGACTGAGGCCAGATAAGCCGGGCTTCTCGACCACTTGGAGATCGCTTGGGACCACGAACCCGAAGGCTTCTTGCTTCCATCCGGCCACTACTGTCCGACTTCCTGCTGTGCCTCCTGTATCCAGGAAGGCATGATCGGAGCTCGGTGGTGATCAAGTTGACGTCTGCGTCGACATGCAACGGCCCCACGTCGCGAACATGTTCGCGACGTTTCTATCCAGCTCAGAGCCAACTCAACACCAAAGGCGGTCGGTAAGATCGAGCAGGACCAGCACCGTTGCATCGTGCTCCGCGAGCACGAGCACCCCGGCTTCGATCCGGTCGCGCCGCAGTTCATCGCCGACACCGTGCGCAGTGCGCTGCGGCTCGGCTACCACGTCGTGCTCGAGGGCATCCTCCACGCCGAGCACTACGCGGCCGTGCTGCGCCAGCTCATCGCCGAGCACCCGGGACCGAGCCACGTCTTCTACCTCGACCTCCCCCTTGCCGAGACGTTGCGCCGTCACCAGGCCCGCGCCGCGACGGTCGCCTTCATCGCCGCGGACATGGCCGGCTGGTAGCTATTAATTGAACCAGATCTAGAGTTTTTGCAGGTCAGCGCTAGTTCTGTTAGCTTCCTCCGCCATGCAGGACGTGGAAGATCGTCGGGATCTGTCGCTACTCGTGGTGCCGGACGTCGGCCGCTTGATGGAGACCAACAACGAGTGCGAGCCATACTGTTTGTTCGACCGCGACGGGCTGTCGGTCGAGCCGGCGGCATTGTTCTTCGCCGAACTGCAGGCGTCGGGCCGATCGCGGTCGACGATCCGGTCATACGGCAACGTCTGCTGCGGTGGTGGCGGTTTCTGGCAGCGGTCGCGGTGGGTCGGGACCGCGCGACATCGTCGGAGGCTCGCGATTTCGCACGGTGGATGCAGTTGGCGGGCAGGCCGGTCCGCGTGCATTGGCGGCATCGAGGGCGGGGGACGTTGTCTGCGGGCAGTGGTGTGAAGAGCCGCTCCGGTTCCGGCGGCAGGTATCCGCCGGCGACCAGAGCGCATGCCGAGACGGTGCTGCGGGGCGTTCTACGACTTGCACCTGATGGCTGGCCACGGCCCGCTGATGAATCTGTTTCCGTTGGACCGGCTCAGGCGTGGCCGGCGGACGAACGAGCATCACAACCCGCTCGAGCCGTTCCGGCGCGAGCGGAAGGGCCGGTATCGGCCCAGGGTTACGCAACAGCTTCCGAAGCGGATTCCGGACGAGCAGTTCAACACGATCTTCGCCGACTTGAAGTACCGCCGGGACCGCGCGTTGCTGGCGTTCTGGGTCTCGACGGCCGCGCGGGCAGAGAAACTCCTGACAGCGAGCCAGGGCTTGGTCAAACCAGGCGATCAGCTTGTCGGGGTGATCCGCAGGGGCAGTCAAGCGCTGCAGCATCTGCCGGCCTCACCGGACGCGTTCGTCTGGCTGCGGCTCTACCAGGAGCAGTTGTGGGCGGGTGGAGGACCGCGTGGCCGGGACGAGGCGTTGTGGCTAACAAGTCCTCATAGAATGATCTAGGGACTTCCGTCCTTTGTGGACAGTGATCGATGTGTCGACTATGCGGAAGGGCGGACAGCCACCATGGGCGGTGCCGGACGGATTGTGGGAGCGGATCGAACCGCTGCTACCCCAGCACCCGCGCCGGTTCCGCAACCCCGGGCGGAAACGGGTGCCGGACCGGCAGGTGCTGTGCGGGATTCTGTTCGTGCTGTCCACGGCGATCCCGTGGGAGTTCCTACCGCAGGAGTTGCGTTTCGGCTCCGGGATGACCTGCTGGCGGCGGCTGGCCGAGTGGCACGAGGCCGGCGTCTGGCAACGCCTGCGGAGAGCACGAGACACCCCCGCAGACGCCGTGGTCGTCGACTTCTCCCACCGCTCCGACGCGTACACCGAACGCCCGTTCCAGGTTCTGGCCGAACTGCGGGATCTCCCGCTGCCTCCAGGACAGCTCGTCCTCCCCCTCCCTCGTCGGCGAACGCGACGGGGATCCGGGTACGGCCGGCAGCTCCACGTGCTTCATCGCCGTCGATGGGACGGCCGTGCCCGGGCGGCTCCCACCCGAACGGGCCGTAGCCGACGGACGTCTCGCCGATCGCGGCGACCGATCATGTGCAATCGTCGCGCCCGACGCCGACACGACCCACTGCCCGCTCGCGAGCGGCCAGCCCACCGTCGACGTCGTGGCGGCCTTCGCCGAGGTGTTGACGACGGTGACGGTGGCGATCTAGCCGCCGGTCGTCCCGCTGCCGCCGCTGCGCGTCGATGTGCGCCATGGCCCCGCACCCGCCTTCCGATGCGGGAACGGTCGCCGCGCTCCTGGCGAATACCGGGGTCACGATCGCGACTTCTCGCGCGACAGCGAAACGTGGGCGGAGACCATCGTGGTTTCGTTCCCCTGGGAGCACCCGGCCTCCGGAATCGAGGCGCACTGGCTTCGCACGGCGTGGTACCGCCGCCGCCTCGAACGCCCGATCGCCTGGGCGGGCCAGCGCACGATCCTGCATTTCGGCGCCGTCCACCACGCTGCGACGGTCTGGTCAACGGCTCACTCGCGGCGTCGCACACCGGCGGCTATCTCCCCTTCGAGGCCGGCGTGACCGACCTGCTCGACGCCGACGGCGCCGGTTCGCTGGTCGTGCGTGTCGACGCGCCGGTCGACAAGCGCTTCATCCCGCACGGCAAGCAGCGCAGCCTCCCCTCCGGCCGGCTCCGCTCCTCCGCGGCGCCGCCGTGCTCCAGCCACTGATACAGATAGCTGAACTGGCGGTCGAGCTCCATCGGGAGCCGGTCCGCGGTCGGCACCGCAATGCCGAGCTCGCGCAGCGACTCCAGGCCGAGCCCGATCGCCTCGACGTAGCGGTTGCGATGGGTCAGGCTGCGCGCCTGCACCGCCCTCGCGGCCACGCGGTGCACGCCGCTGGAGCACAGTCCTTCGATCGTGCGGCGGTACTCCTCGTCCGCCTCGTCCAGCCGCCCGAGGCTGTACAGGGCGGCGTGCCGGCCGGTGTGCACATCGACGAGCGCGGTGGTCTCCTCCGGGTCGACCAGCCGCAGCGCGGCCGCCAGCAGCCGGTTCACCCGCGAGTACTCCCCCGATCATCGTCGCCTGGTCGGCGGCGCGGCGAAACAGCTCCACCGCGCGGCGCCGCTCCGCCGGGTCGTCGACCGCGTCGATCACCTGCAGGTACTGCTCCGCCGCGACCGCGAACAGCTCCGCCACCGCCGCCAGCCGGCGCGCCATCGCCAACTGCAGGTCGCCCCGCCGGTGCGGATTCACGCCGCGCAGACCGTCTCGCGGATCCGGTCGTGGCGAAACAGCACCGCCTCCCGCGCCCCGGGCTCCACCACCAGCAGCCCCTTGTCGAAGGCGGGGGCCAGCCGCTGCTCCACCACGTCGGCCGGCTCGCCGACGGCGGTCTGCAGCACGCTCGGGTCGGCTCGCCCGCCGAGGCACGCCATCGCCTCCAGCATCCGCCGCGACTGTGCCGGCATCGCATCGACCCGGCCCGCCGGCAACCCGGCAGCGTCCGGCCGGCCCAGGTAGGCGCGCACCTCCGCCGCATCCCACCGCCAGCCGGCCTCCGCCGTCAGCACACCGTCGCGGCGCAGAGTGTTGAGCAGCTCCACCGTCTCGTACGGGTTGCCGGACGTGTGCGGACCGATCGCCTCGCCCAGGCTCGCCGCCGCGGCCTTGTCCACGTGGAGCATCTCCGCGACCATGACGATCGTGCCGGCCACCGGCAGGTTGCCCAGCCGCAGGTCCCGCACCTGCGGCTGCTCACGCCACCGGGACCGCACCGCCGCCAGCGGCTGCGCCGCCTCCGCGTCGCCTTCGCGGTAGGCGCCCACCAGCAACAGGCCCTCGACCGGCTCCGCGGTCAGCATCAGGTCCACGAAGCCCAGCGGCGTCCGCCCCGCCCACTGCAGGTCATCGACGAACATCACCACGGACCGCTGTCGTGAGGCGACCGCGCGGATCACGTCGAAGGCCACGCGCTGCACCCGCGCCTGCGCGGTCAGCGGATCCCCCGGATCGGGCGGCACGCCCAGCAGCGCCGCGAACTCCGGCAGTACCGCGGTCAGCAGGGGCGCGTTCACGCCGGCCGCCGCCACAATCCGCTCGCGGACCGCGGCCAGTTCGTGCTCCGGCTCGGCGAGCAGCAACCGGCCCAGCGCCCGGAAGCTCTGATGCATCGCGTCGAACTCCAGGTCCCGCCGGTACTGGTCGAACTTGCCCGCCACGAACCAGCCGTCCCGGTCCGTCACCACCGGCCGTAGGTGATCGACAAGCACGGTCTTGCCCACCCCCGGCGCCCCGCTGATCAGCACCCCGCGACACCGGCCCGCGAGCGCCTCCTCGAACGCCGCCTCCAGCGCCGCCCCTTCCGCATCGCGCCCCACCAGCCGCGACGGCGGTAACAGCCGCAACGGGACATCGCGCTCGCCGATGCGCAGCGCCACCGCCCCGGCGCGCGGGCCGGCGTCACGCAACCGCTGCAGGTCGTGGACCAGGCCCTGCGCGGTCTGGTACCGGCCGTCCGGCTCCTTCTCCAGCAGATGCATGATGATCTCGGACAACGGCGCCGGGACGGCCGGGTTCACCCGGATCGGCGGCACCGGCACCCGAGCCAAGTGATCATGCGTGAGCCGCAACGGGTCGCCCCGACCGAACGGCGGCGCACCCGTCGCCAGCTCGTACAGCGTCGCGCCCAACGCGTACACATCGGCCCGCTGATCCACCGACCGGCCGGTGCGCCCGGTCTGCTCCGGCGCCATATACGCCAGTGTCCCCACGCTCTCGGTGTAGTGCGTGAACCCGGGACGAAGCTCGGCAAACGGCGTTGCCAGCGCGAAATCCACAAGGAAGGGCGCGCCGTCGCGGGAGATCACGATGTGCGTCGGCGCGATGTCCCGGTGCATCACGCCCCGCCGGTGCATCCCGGCCACCGCGCCGGCCAGTTCCACCGCGAGCCGGATCAGGTCGTCGGCCGTCATCGGCTTCGCCAGCTCGGCCAGGCTGGCGCCGCCGACATCCTCCACGAGGACCGACCCCGGGCACTGCGGCGCCTCCACCAACTGCGCGACACCGCGTACACCACGCAGCCGCCGCAGGATCGCCGTCTCGTGCCGCGCCTGCCGCCGTGCGTCCGGCCCCAGAGACTCCTTACGGACCACCGCGCGCCCGGCGACCAGCTGCCGAGTGACACGCGTGCGCTCACTGTCGTACAGGATCTCGCCCCGGTCAGGTGGATCGCGGCCAGGCGGCGCTCCGCCGTCCGCCATCGACACCTCCACGCGCGATCGCACTCACCTCAAAGCGTACTGAGCACCGAGGTCCGGTTTCGCAATCCGGCGTGTGGGACCGCGGCCCGCGGCGGGTGAGGCCGGCATGGGGGGCAACCGGTATCCGCGGGTGCGGAAACCGGCAGCCGGACAATGCAGGTGGCGGCGAGGTCCCCCGCATCGGTACGAGAGACCGTGGAATCACCAGCCCACAGCCCACCACGAACGAACAGGTGATCCGCCATGACGACGCACACAGTCGACCCGGTGCTGTGCATGGCACTGTTCGTCTCCGACGCCTCGCAGACGTCCAACCTGGACAACAGCGCCATCCGCGACACCGCCACCGGCACGCTCGACCGGCTCGGCCCGGACGAGTGCTACGCCCGCGCCGCCGAGGTCTTCGGCGACCACCCCGAGCTGGCGGTCGGCCGCATGGCGTGGGCGCGCGAGACGTGCTCCCGGGCGATGACCCTCGCCGCCGTCTGACCGGCGACGCGCCGGGCGCCGGTCACCGGGGGCATTTCGGCCTGCAGTACCGCAAGGACCGTGGTTCCGCGGCCCTGCAGACCCCGGGATTGATGCGCAGTTCGCTGGTGAGCTGCCGGCACAGCCAGAGCCCGCGCCCGCCGTCGGTGTGGGCCGGGTCGAGCCGGGTGTGACCGAGGGTGAGGTCGCCGATCCCCGGCCCGTCGTCGCTGACCCGGCAGTACAGCACCGTCTCGCGGTGCCACAGCTGTAACCGGCCGCGTCCGGCGCCGTGCCGGACGCTGTTGGCGGCCAGCTCCCCGGCCACGATCAGCGGGTTGTCGATCTGGTCCTTGTCCGCGGTGATCTCGCCGGCGTGCGCGGCCAGGGCGGCCCGCAGCTGGTACAGGCCGTCCAGGTCGAACGTCACGTCCATGTCCGTCGCGTCGGGGCCGGCGTCGATGGGCCGGCCTCTTCAGGCAGCCTTGCCTGTTTGCCACGGCGGGTGCGGCCGGAGTGACCCTGACCATCAAGTAGCCGGGCAGCTGCTTGCCGGCTAACCGGCGCTCACAGCTGCGCCCACGCAATCGGTGCTAACCGTAGTGGACGGGTCGCATTCGTGACTCGGTCCGTCCCTTGACTTGTCTTTATGCCGGAGGACGACATGCCGACCGTCGCGGAGCTCGGCAGAGTTGTGGCCGGGCGGCCAACCGCGAGCTCTTAGGAGAACAACTGCGCCAACTTCGGCTGGCCAAGAATCTCGACCCCGGCGCCGCGGGCCGACGCATCGGGCGCCGGCAGGCCAAAGCCCTTCCGTGGCACCAGGTCCCGACCGGCGACACCACCCACAACCGCAGCCACGGCCGCGACGAGATCCGCCGTCTGCAGGTCATCACCGTGACCGGCCTCCGGTGGCGCTGTTGCGTTAGGGATCGATGGACGCGTCGAACTCATCGTCGTTCCGAGGTCGGATCGCCCTGGCGAGTTCGGCAAACGCCGTAGCGACCCGCGTTGTCGGCGGGGCGTCGACGGCGAGTCCGTAGTGGCCGCAGGCAGTGGTCGACCTCCCGGCGGTTGTACCCGCGCAGGGCCACCCGGAAGCTGACCGCCTGGGCGTCGGCCCGAGCCCTGACCCGTCAGTTCGGCCCGCTGGACGCGATGGCGTCATTGGCCGTCTGGACGACCTTGTCGACCTCGGCCCGATCGTAACCACGGAACTCGCTCGTGAACTGTGTCATACCTGCTCGTGTGCACCTTTCCCAGCATGATGCACTCAAGCTGCTCGATCGGCGCTGACGACCTGGTGGCCGTGATATGCCTGACCTGACCGACGGTCGAGGAGGGCGTCACTCGCGATTCCGGACCACACCGGTGCCGGTGGAGGCGAACCGCGCTCGGTAGGCCGCTGGTGTGACGCCGAGTTCGGCGAGGAACGCGCGGCGCAGGGTCTCCGCCGAGCCGAGGCCGGTGCGGCGGGCCACCACGTCGAGTGGGTCGGTTCCGGTCTCGAGCATCGTTTTGGCGGCTTCGACCCGGACTCGGGCGACGTACGCCGCCGGCGTGGTGTTCAGTTCGTCGCGGAACAGCCGGGTGAGATGGCGGGGACTCACACCGGCCCGGCTGGCCATCGCGGCGAGCGTGTGGTTGCCCGCCGGGTCCTCGGCGATCGTGTCGAGTAGGCGGCGCAACGGTTCCAAGCGTGGCCGGCCCGCCCGCAGGCGCACTGAGAACTGCGACTGGCCGCCCGGCCGGGCCATGAACACGACCAGGTGCTTGGCAACCAGCCGGGCGGTCTCGCCGCCCAGGTCTTCCTCGACCAGCGCGAGCGACAGGTCGATGCCGGCGGTGATGCCGGCCGATGTGATCACCCGGCCGTCCCGGACGAAGATCGCATCAGGGTCGACGTCGATGCTCGGGAACGCGCGCGCGAGGGTATCCGTCAGGCTCCAGTGGGTGGCGGCCCGCCGACCGTCCAGCAGGCCGGCGGCGGCCAGGGCAAACGCGCCGGCGCACACCGAGGCGGTACGCCGGGCCGCGCCTGCCAGCCGCTTGACCTGCGCAAGCAATTCGCGGTCGGCAATGCTGGCCGACCAGTCGGGCGAACCCGGAACGATGAGGGTGCCGATGGGGCCGGTCACGTCGGTCAGGGCCGCGTCGGCGCCCAACCGCAGGCCGCCGGTTGCCCGTACGTCGCTGCCGCCAGGACTGGCGGTGCGCAGCCGGTAGGGCCCGCCGTACTCGTTAGCGATGGCGAACACCTCGAGCGGACCGGTGACGTCGAGCAGCCTGACGCCGTCGTACAGGACCATCAGGACCGGATGGGACCTCACCCGCCAACTGTTGCTCGGGGTCTCATGGCATGTCCAGATCTGTGGGTGGTATGGCAGAAAGGACGGCGATAGTCGCTGCCGACGATGGCATTGACACCCCATGTGAGCCCCGCAAACAAGGAGTGCCAAATGTCGGTGAATGCAGCACCCGCCCGCGCCGCCGGTCGTGGCGTGCCGGAGCCGCTGGTCGCGCTCGGCCTGGCCGCTGGACCGGTCGTCGCCCTCGGCTTCACCCGGTTCGCTTACGCCTTGCTGCTGCCCGCGATGCGCGAGGACCTGTCCTGGAACTTCGCCGCCGCCGGCGGCATGAACACCGCCAATGCCATCGGGTACGTCCTCGGTGCACTGTCGGCCGCCTGGTGGGCCCGCCGGGTCGGCAGCCGCGCCGCGTTCGGCTGGAGCATCGCGATCAGCGCCCTGATGCTGCTGCTGTCCGGGATCACCGGCGGGTACATCGCGCTGGCCACCTTCCGCTTCCTCGGTGGCATCTCCACCGCGGTGACGTTCGTCGTCGGCTCCGCGCTCGCGGCCCGCGTGCATACTCGCGGCCACCCGCACCGGTCGGCCCTACTCGTCGGGCTGTACATGGCCGGCGTCGGCGTCGGGGTCGTCGTGGCCGGCCTCGCCGTACCCGCTGCAATCTCGTTGTTCGGATCGTCCGGGTGGCGACTCGGCTGGCTGGCGATGGGCGTACTGGCTCTCCTCGCCCTCGTGCCCGCGATCTGGGCCGTCCGGCAGGTAGCTGAGCAGCGCCCGTCGCCCGCCGGCGTCTCCGCCCGGACCGGTCTGCGTGCGCTGGCGCCGACCTTCGTCTGGTACCTGCTCTTCGGCGCCGGCTATGTGGCGTACATGACGTTCGTGATCGCGCTGCTGCATGCGCAGGGCCTGGGTACCGGTGCGGAAGCGATCTTCTTCGTGGTCCTGGGACTCGCGTCGTCCGTCGGCACCCTGGCCGTGTGGGGCCGGGTGATCGGCCGGCTGCGTGGCGGGCACGCACCCATGTTCGTCAGCGTCGTCGTCCTCGCCGGTGTGCTGCCCGTACTGGTATGGCACGGCATGGCCGCGGCGATCATCTCCGCGATCATCTTCGGCGGCACGTTCATGGCCGGGCCGACCGCGGCCACCATCCTCGCCCGCCGGGCGCTGCCACCGCACGGCTGGACACACGGGATCGCGCTGCTCACGGTCGCCTTCAGCCTCGGCCAGGCGTTCGGCCCACTGGTGTCCGGACTGCTGTCGGACCGGGCCGGCGGCATCACCCAAGGGCTGTGGCTCTCGGTGATCCTGCTCGCGCTCGCCGCCGTCGCCGCGTTGATCCAACGGGAGCCCGTGCTCGCCTCGAAACCCGAACCCGTCACCGCAGTTGCGGGCCGCTGACAGCCACCAAGGAGAGACATCGCAGCAACCGGAGAGGCCACGCCGTCGATGACGACACCGCGCGGACAATTGTCTGTACTGCCATTTCGGCCGGTGCCGGCCTCGTCGTACTCGGTCCGCACCACCGCCGAGGGCTCGCCGCGTGGCTGGACGGCAGCGTCAGCGTTGACGTCTTACACCTGCCGGCGAAGTTGCCGTGACAACGGTGTCCGAGCGAGGTGGCGACCACCCGCCGCCTCGCCAAGACACCGAGCGCACGCAGGTCGCGTCTACCCCTGCGCCACGTGCTGGTACAGGCATGTATGGATCGGCATGAACTCTCGCTTGCTGGGCATTCTAGGCCCAAGTTTCCAAGGGAAAGTCACGAGAATGCATCGCCGGGCATGGGCAAGCGAATTCATCGGTACAACCATCCTGCTGTTCGTGGAAGTGATCGTGGTCCGACTGCTGTTCGAACCCGACTCGGCAATCGCGCAACGAGTGCCTGGCCTGCCCGCGCGGCTGGCCCTGATCGGCCTGGTCACGGCCGCCCTGCTCGCGCTTCTCATCGTCTCGCCGATCGGCCAGAGCTCAGGAGGTCACTTCAACCCGGCCGTCACGGTCACCCTCTGGCTGGTGCGCGGCCTCCCCGGCCGCGACGCGGTGGCCTTTGTACTTGCGCAACTCCTGGGCTCGGTGGCTGGCGTGCTGCTGGCCCGGGCGGCTCTCGGATCCGTCGTCGCGCACCCGCACGTGAACTACGCCGTGATCCAGCCGGCCCGGGGATGGTCTGACGTCTCAGTCTTCATCGGGGAGGCGGTCTCCATCACTGTCCTGATGACTGCCGTCATGCTGTTTCTGACCCGTCCTGCCATGGTGCGCTGGACGCCCGCCGTCGTCGCGATCGCGGTCGGTGTGCTCATTGTCGTGGGCGGGTTGACCAGCGGAGGATGCTTCAACCCGGCCCGGCAACTGGGCCCGGCTCTCCTTGCCCGGCAATGGGAGCACCTATGGGCATACCTCATCGGTCCGGTCGCAGGCAGCGTGATAGTCGGCACCGTGTTCCGGATGACAGGCCGAGAACGACCGATAACCTGCGGCCTTTGTGGTCATCCGCCTGCGGATTTGCCTCCCGCGGGCTCGCGACGGTAGCCCGCGGGAACGACATCGTGCCTTTGACCAATACCTCGGCTTGTGGGCGGGCGAAGCCGACGGCCCAAGAGTGATGCCATCGTCGTCGACAGTGGTGACTGGCGGTCTTCACCGCAGCAGCCGGCGGCGTCGGCGCACCGCTGAAAAACGGTCATGACAGGGCCCTGAGCTGTTGGAATGTGGTTCGGGATCTGCCAATTCGGTCCACTGGTGCGTCCCCCTGCGCGTTCGTGATGAGCGGACGATGCATTGCGCGATCCCGCCAGGTCAAACCCCGCGCGGCGGTTGGTCGGACGGCCGCGTTGTCCCGCCGCCCACGCCTCTTCCGCGCGGTCTGTGCGGCTGCCTGGGAGATGAAGCCGCCGCGGCGCACCTGGACCGCCCGGCCGGACAGTTCCCGCACGTAGCAGCGGTAGTGCCGGCTGCCGTGCCCCCGCTCGAGAAAACCGGGTACACCGTGCGCCCGACCGACGACCAGTCACCGCGTCGCGACACCCGCACTGCTTGAACACGCCCGACATCGCCACCGCAACCTCCCCAACGGCCCCGGAATCTCCCGGGCCCGGCCTTGATGACCGAGGACGGGTAGCCGATAACCCCATCGGGTGACGCGCAGCGGTACGCATCGCGGCTTAAATCCGCGCACTACTCGTCATGCGAAGGACAGCTCGACGAGGCTGATCCGGGCGCGCTGGGCGCGGAGATAAGCATCTGCCGTACGTACGGACCAATGTGCCGACGCAGCACGCCGGCCATCGGCCGCTCAAAGTTCCTCAAGCCGCGGGTAGGTTGGTCTGTAGGGGTACAGGACCGGCTGAGGTGCTCGGGGCGAGCCGTCATACCAATGTTTTGCATGCGCGTCCTGCGGTGGACGCGGTCGGGAAAGCGCAGATCAGGAAGCTGGCAGAGGCCTGGCACGCCCCGGCCGACTGGGTCCAGCGGGCCAGGATTATCACATTGAGCAGGGCCGAGCTGCACACGACGGCGATCGCGGCGGAGCTGGGCTGTCACCCGAAGACAGTGCGTGTTTGGCTCGGCGACCACCGCGGACACCGAGCAGAGAGGTGAACCGACATGACCATCGCAGACAATCGGAGCACCTCCGTGCTCACCACGCTCTACGAGCGGCAGTTGTCGACCGTTCCGCAACCCGTCGACGTGATGACCCTGCTGGTCGAGATCCCGGCCGGCGGCAAGGGCCTTCCGCCGCACAAGCACTCTGGCCCAGTGTTCGGATACATGATCGAAGGCGAGATGCTCTTCGAGCTGGAAGGGGAGCCCGAACGGGTCATCAGGGCCGGCGAGCCGTTCTTCGAACCAGGCGGCGACGTCATCCACTACCAGGACCGCAATAACCTGCCTGACGCGACCAGCCGCTTCGTCGTCGTCATGCACTGCGTGCCCGGCCAGCCCATGCTCACCTACGTCGACGACGACGAGCTCGAACGCCGCCGCGACCGCCGCGCCCCACGCCCGCAGTAGTCGCACGACGTGTCGAGCAGTTCGCCGCCGCAGTCGCCGACGACGACATGATCATCAGCACACACGCGCAAGTGCTGTCGGGAGATGCCGGATCATGCCATGACTGCCGAGCACACATCGAGCAGGCACATGTGATCGTGTAGGAACCGGGAGTACTCGACGAGGTAGCCGTAGTCCTGGCGGAGGAAGAACGCGAACCGCTCCCCGGGCAGGGTGTCGTCGGCCAGGCCGTGGACGAACCATTCCAGCCGCCAGACCGACTGGTGCCAAGCTCGAGCCGCCATCACCACGTCCGGAGTGCCGAGCAGAAGTAGCTTCTCCCACTTGGCCTCGCGATCGCTCGCTGCGCGGTCCAGTTCGGCGATCCCGCGCGCCGGATCGATCGGCTGCATCTCGTGGTTGAGCCCACGGGCCGCGACTATCCGGGCGGCAGCCGAGAAGACGCGCTTGACGGTCTGCTCCTACGTCGCGTAGGCCTGTAGTCGATGTTCGTCCAGGCGAACCGCCTTCTCACGACGCGCACGTGACTGCTCGCTCAACCCCTCCGACCAGGCACGAGCCGCCCGCGCCACCAACGGAAACGACTCGGGCTGTTCCGGCAAAGGGAATCGGTGGGGATGGTATGACAACAAAGATCGTGGGTGCCGGGTAGCCCGAGTACCTGACACCCTCGGGCTACCCGGCTGTTTCGGGAGGATCGTTCGCGGCCGGCCGCGTGACGCGAGATCAGCTGATGGTCAGGGCGATGGCGTGAACGGGGCCGTTGCCCCAGTCGATCTGCAACTCGTAGGCACCCGGGGCGAGCCGTCGCCGGCCAGCGGTGGCCCCACCCCGCCGAACCGGCACTTGGGTGTGATCGTGACCAGGGCGGATTCCGACGTTTGCACGCCGGCACTGGTTGCTGTGACAGTGACCCGTACGTGCCCGGTCCTGGTCGCGGTCAGGACTCCCGCCGAGGTGACGCTCGCTCCGGCGGTGTTGGTGTCCATCGGGGCGATCTGGTAGCTGTACGTCGTTGTCGGGTTGGCCGGGAACACACTTGCGGACAGCTTTGTCCCCAAGGATGCCTGGTCGAGCGTGACTTCCCGGTCACCGAAGTCGACCCGCGACGTGTAAGCGTTCGGGAACGCCGAGCCGGTGGCGTCCGGTGCGCCGGAGGTCACCACGACCGGGAACGTGGTCGACTTGCTCTCCCCGTTGGCGGTGGCCTTGGCCGTGATCAGAACGGCGCCGGTGGACACGGGCTTGACCGAGCCGCTGGCGTCGACCGTCGCGACCGCCGGGTTGGAGGAGGTGTACTTCACCTTGAGCGCCCGATCGGAAAAATCCCAGAACGTCATGTCGTGCTTGGTGACCGACGGTTGGGCGTTGATCCGGTTGTCGGGGGTGTCCAGGCTCAACTCGGTGGCGTCCGGCTGGGCCGAGACCACCTCGACGCCGGCCGTGCGGTGTCCGGTCACCCGCAGGCTCACCGACTTCAGGTCCGCGTCGGCCGAGCTCGGACCAGCCAGGATGGTCCAGTCGCCCGCGGGGAACACCTTTTTGTGCTTCACGTCGTCCCAGAACCACAGGTCACCGGCGCGACGCCCGGCCCCGACGGCCGGCGATCGACGCGTATGTGCCCCAGGTCGTCGCCGCTGCCGGACCGGGCGCGCGCTGGGCCAACGGCACCTACTGGCAGCGCATGGCGAAGGTGTGGGCCGGACGGCCGCTCGACGAGATCACCGCCATCGAGCTCGAGGCCATGCGCCTGACCGTCGTCGCCGGCGCCCGCAACCGCCGCAACAGCCGCCACGGCCGCTACGCCGGTGAACTGCTCGTCGCCGCCGCCCGCGCCTACTACAACCGCGCGATCGCCGACGGCCACATTGATCCCGCGGCCAGCCCCGCCCACCGCGTCCGCAAACCCCGCCGCCTGCCCAGCACCCGCCGCGCCCTGACCCCGGACGAACTCACCGCCATCAACCAGGTCGCCCGGACGACCGGCAACGACACCGTCCTCGACGCCCTGCTGCTGCGGCTGGATACCGAGACCGCCTGCCGCCGCGGCGGCGCCCTCGGCCTGCGGCTGCAGAACCTCGACGCGACCGCGGCCTCCTGCTGCTCCGCGAGAAGGGCGGGCGCCGTTGCGTTAGCTCATCGGGAGGCGCGTTGAGCCAAGAGCGCCGGTCCTTAGCCTTAGATGGCGGCGGCGAGCTCGCCGAACGCCGCGG
>NZ_JBEZDS010000067.1:0-48178 GCF_040648435.1 Dactylosporangium sp. NPDC049140
GGTCATCGCGACGAGCTTGCCGCCCTGCTGCTCCTTTTTGATGAGGGCCATCTTGTCCTCGGGGGTGGCCTCGGCGAGGAAGTCGTCGACGCCGGCCTCCTCCGCGATCGCCTTGGCCGTCAGCGGGTTGTCCCCGGTGATCATCACGGTGCGGATGCCCATCCGGCGCATCTCGTCGAACCGTTCCCGCATGCCGTGCTTCACGACGTCCTTGAGGTGGATGACGCCCAGCGTGCGGGCCGGCTGGCCCTCGACGTGCTCGGCCACCACCAGGGGCGTGCCGCCGGACGTCGACACGGCGTCCACGATCGACCCGACCTCCTCGGTCGGGCGGCCGCCGTGCTCGCGGACCCACTTCATCACGGCCGTGGCGGCGCCCTTGCGGACCTGCCGGCCGTCGAGGTCCACGCCGGACATCCGCGTCTGCGCGGTGAACGGCACCCACACGGCCCCGGCGACGTCACGCTCGCGCAGTCCGTGGTGCTCCTTGGCGTACACGACGATCGAACGGCCCTCGGGGGTCTCGTCGGCGAGGCTGGACAGCTGTGCGGCCTCGGCGAGGTCCGCGGCCGTCACGCCGTCGACGGGCACCAGGTCGCCGGCCTGCCGGTTGCCCAGCGTGATGGTGCCGGTCTTGTCGAGCAGCAGCGTGTTGACGTCGCCGGCGGCTTCGACCGCGCGGCCGGACATGGCCAGGACGTTGCGCTGCACGAGCCGGTCCATGCCGGCGATGCCGATCGCCGAGAGCAGTGCGCCGATCGTGGTCGGGATGAGGCAGACCAGCAGGGACACCAGCACGATGCCGGTGACGCCGTTGCCGTTGAGGGCCGCGCTGTCCGGCGCGAACGCCTGGACACTCTTGGAGAAGATGGCAAGGGGCTGCAGCGTCGCCACCGCGAGCAGGAAGATGATCGTGAGCGAGGCGAGCAGGATGTTCAGCGCGATCTCGTTCGGCGTCTTCTGCCGGTTCGCGCCCTCGACCAGGGCGATCATGCGGTCGATGAACGACTCGCCCGGCTTCTGGGTGATCCGCACGACGATCCGGTCGGAGAGCACCTTCGTGCCGCCCGTGACCGCCGACCGGTCGCCGCCGGACTCGCGGATGACCGGAGCCGACTCGCCGGTGATCGCCGACTCGTCGACGGAGGCGATGCCCTCGATGACGTCGCCGTCGCCGGGGATGACCTGGCCCGCCTCGACCACGACGATGTCGCCCTGCTTGAGCTCGCTCGCCGGAATGGTGGTGCCGTCCTGCAGGAAGGCCATCGTGTCCTGCTTGGCGCGGCGCAGGGTGTCGGCCTGGGCCTTGCCGCGGCCCTCGGCGACGGCCTCGGCGAGGTTGGCGAAGAGCACGGTCAGCCACAGCCACACGCTGATCGTCCACGCGAACGCGCTCGGGTGGACGACGGCGAGGACGGTGGTGAACACCGAGCCGACCTCGACGATGAACATGACCGGGTTACGCCACAGGGTCGCCGGGTTGAGCTTTCGCAGGGCGTCCGGAGTGGACCGCCACAGCTGTTTCGGGTCGAGCAGGCCACCGGCGATCCGCCGCGGCGGTTCGCTCTGCCCGGTGGACGGGACTGGGGTCAGGGTCGAGGTGGTCACTGGATGCCCTCCGCGAGCGGGCCGAGCGCAACCGCCGGCAGGTAGGTCAGCAGCACGACGACGACGGTCACCGCAACGACCATGCCGACGAACAAGGGTTGGTACGTCTTGAGCGTCCCCGTCGACGCCGGCACGGGCTGCTGGCGGGCGAGGGAGCCGGCCAGGCCGAGGACGAAGATGATGGGCAGGAAGCGGCCGAGCAGCATGCACAGCCCCAATGCGGTGTTGTAGAAGTCGGTGTTCACGCTGATGCCGGCGAACGCTGATCCGTTGTTGTTCGACGCCGACGTGAAGGCGTAGAGGACCTCGGACAGGCCGTGCGCGCCCGGGTTGGCCATCGAGGAGCGGGCCTTTTCCGAGCCCATCGCGATCGCGGTGCCGACCAGCACGAGGGCCGGTGTGGTGAGCAGGTAGAGCGACGCGAACTTGATCTCCCGCGCGCCGATCTTCTTGCCCAGGTACTCGGGGGTGCGCCCCACCATGAGCCCGGCCACGAAGACCGTGATGATGGCGAGGATCAGCATGCCGTACAACCCGGAGCCCGTGCCGCCGGGCGCGACCTCGCCGAGCATCATGTTCAGCATCGTCACCATGCCGCCCAGCGCCGTGTACGAGTCGTGGAACGAGTCGACGGCACCGGTGGACGTCAGCGTGGTGGCGGCGGCGAACGTCGCCGACTGCGGCACGCCGAAGCGGGTCTCCACGCCTTCGCCGGCCGCGCCGACCGCGGTCGGGACGGTGCCCGCGTGGTGGATCTGCAGCGCGGTGAGGGTGATGACGCTGCCCAGCGCGAGGATCGCCATGATCGAGGCGATGGCCAGGCCCTGGCGCTTGTCGCCGACCATGCGGCCGAAGACCCGCGGCAGGCAGAACGGAACCAGCAGGATCAGAAAGATCTGCAGCCAGTTGGTCCAGCCGGTCGGGTTCTCGAACGGGTGCGCGCTGTTGGCGTTGTAGAAGCCGCCGCCGTTCGTGCCCAGCTCCTTGATGACCTCCTGCGAGGCGACCGGCCCGCCGGTGATGTGCTGCGAGGCCCCGGCCAAGGTGGTGACGTCGGCGCCGCCGGACAGGTTCTGCACCATGCCCGCGGCGATGAACACAATCGTGCCCAGCACGGCGATCGGCAGCAGGATGCGCACGCAGATGCGCACCAGATCGACCCAGAAGTTGCCCAGCTGGTCCGTCTTCGACCGGGCGAAGCCGCGCACCAGTGCCACCGCGACGGCCACGCCGACCGCGGCCGAGGCGAAGTTCTGCACCGCGAGGCCGGCCATCTGCACCAGGTGGCCCATGGTCGACTCGCCGGAGTACGACTGCCAGTTCGTGTTCGTCACGAAGCTGACCGCGGTGTTCCAGGCCTGGCCGGGCTTGACCGGGTCGAAGCCGAGGCTGAGCCACAGGTGGTTCTGCAGGCGCTGGAACAGGTACAGGAACAGGATCGACACCGCCGAGAAGGCCAGCACGCTACGCGCGTAGACGCCCCACGACTGCTCGCCGTCGGGGTTGACGCCGACGGCGCGGTAGAGGACGCGTTCGGCGCGCAGATGCCGGACCGAGGTGACCGCCCGGTACATGTAGTCCCCGAACGGCCGGTACAGCAGCACCAGCACGAGGACCAGCGAGGCGATGAACAGCACGCCCGCCCAGGTTGGGGACATCAGAACCGCTCCGGGAAGAGTAGGGCCGCGATCAGGAACGCGGTCAGGGCGACCGCGAGGACGAGGCCGACGAGGTTCTCGGCGTTCACAGCCGCTCCACCGCCCGCACCGCCAGGCTGAGGACCGCGAACAGCGCGATCGTCAGCAGCACGAACACAACATCAGCCACTGGGGCTAGCCTCCTTGTGTGCACGGACCGACGACGCGAACCCGTCGCCGTAGAGCCAGACGCGCATCCGGACCACGTCGCGGCGGTGCCGGGCCAGTCGGTACGACAGCGCGCCCAGCCAGCCGGCCAGCGCCATGCCGGCCAGCACGCCGAGACGGACGATGTCCGCCGCGCCGTGCCAGGTCAGCACGCCCAACCGGTTCACCAGGAACCCGTCCAGCACCGACCAGGCGATGCCGGCCGTCGCGAGCGCGGCGAGCAGGTCCCCGCCGAACGCCCCGACCGCGGCGACGCACAGCGCCATCGCCACCAGCCGCGCGACCAGATCCGACGGCGCGGTCAGCGCCGCGGCGGACAGCGCCGTGGCAACCACCGCGGCCGACCCGGCCGCCAGGGTGAGACCGGTCGGGGCGGCATGCAGCCGCACCAACCACCATGTCCCGTTCATCGAGCACCCGCCTTCCATCCGGCTCGGGTGCAAGTGAAGACCGGACCGCATTCGCTGCCCAGGCGTCTTGACGGAATCCCTACGCGGCGGCCGGGTTTCTTAACGGTTCCTTGATGCCGTCGGTGCCTCGATGGGCTCTACGTCACAGCTGCGGTCGAATGCGAACGCCGCGTTGTCGTCGGCGTATCCCGGTCCGTGGCCGGTCTCGCCGCCCTGCGGCGCACGCCGCCACGCCGTCGAGGCGTTCCACGTCGCCGGCGTGCTCTCATGCTTGGCCTCAGTTGGATGGGGACGGCGCATCGCCGTCCCCGGTGCCTCACCGCTCGAACACACCTTGGTTCTCGTGGATGAACGTCGCCAGCGACTTCGGTGGCGCGCCGCCGATCGTCTCGACGACATCGGTGACCATGTCCTGCTCGCCCCGCTGGTGTGTCTCAGCCACCCGTGAGAGGTGTTCGATCAGGTACGTGGACACGCCGTCCACCTGGGACAGCATCTGCCGCCACCGCTCGACGGGGATGTCCACGTACTCCACGGGACGGCCGAGCTCGTGGCTGAACACGTCAGCCTGTTCGGCCATGGACAACGATGCGGGCCCTGTCGGCACGTACGTCCTGCCCTGATGCGCGGCCGGATCGGCCAGCACACCGGCGACTACGCGCGCGACATCGTGGCCGGCGATGGGGGCGTGCCGCCCGTTGCCGTACGGCAGATAGATCCTGGCCTCGGCCCGGATCGTCGCCGCGCTGGCGATTGTGATCAGGTTCTCCAGGAAGTAGGGCGGGCGCAGGTGTGTGACAGCGATCCCTGACCAGTCGAGCACGCGCTCGGCGAGCCAGTGCCGGCGAGCGGCCGGGCTCGAATGATCCGGACGGGCGGTGATTTGCGACATGTTCACGATCGACTGCAGGCCGGCTTGTTTTCCGGCGGCTGCGAACGTCGTCGTCGCCTCCAAGAGGCCTTCCGCGAGCGGATACGTGAAGTACGCGCCGGTCACCCCGTCGAGGGCGGGGCGCACGCTGCCGAAGTCATGCAGGTCGCCGACGACGATGTCGGCACCCAGCGCCTTGAGTTCGGCGGCCCGGTCATCGTCGTGACGGACGAAAGCGCGAACGGGCAGTCCTCGCGCGAGCAGCTGCCGCGCGGCGTAGTTGCCGGTCGCGCCGTGGCGCCCTGCCGCGCCGGCGATCAGTAGTGTCATCGTGGTGTTCCGCCTTCTGGGGCGTAGGTCAGCTGCACGGTCCCGTTGGTCCAGGTTCGCGTGGACACCAACCGCAGGGATGCGGTCCGTCCTGGCCGCGGTAACGGCGTTTCTGCGCCGGCGATGACCGGAAAGACCGCGATTTTCAGCTCGTCCACGAGGCCGTGATCGAGCAGGGTCCGGGAGAGCCGGCCGTTTCCGTAGATCATGAGGTCGCCGCCGCCTTGCTGCTTCAGCTCGGCGACCGTCGTGGCGACGTCGCCCGGCAGCACCTTGGCGTTGTTCCACGCCGCAGCGGTCAGCGTCGAGGAGAACACGTACTTGGCGATGTCGTTGATGCGCTGCGAGTAGGGGTCCGTGGCGTTCGACCACCCATGCGCGAAGTACTCGTAGGTGTTGCGGCCCATCAGCATCGCGTCGCATGTTTCGAGCTCGGCCAAGGACCGGGCCGCGGCCGCGTCGTCGAAGTACGGCCCGGCAAAGGACATGGGGTTGTGGTGCGCGCCGTCCACGGTGGTGAGGAACGAGACGACGAGCTTCCGAGGTTGAGCCGTCATGCTGCGAAGCTAGCAGTCAGTACTTCGGATTTACAAGCAATCAATTCGACGTTCGCAGGTTAGACTGCGGGCATGGTTACGCGACGGGCTTACGACGAGGGCTGCGCCGTGGCACACGCCCTGGACCTGGTTGGTGAGCGTTGGGCCTTGCTGGTGGTCCGCGAGCTGTTGTTCGGGCCCAAGCGATTCACGGATCTGGACGGCCGGCTCGCCGGCGTCAGCACGAGCGTGCTGTCCCAGCGGCTGCAGGAGCTCGCCGGAGCGGGCGTCCTCGTTCGCCGCAAGCTGCCTCCGCCGGCGGCCTCGTGGGTGTACGAGCTGACCGAGTGGGGCCACCAGCTGGAGCCGATCATCATGGCGCTAGGCCAGTGGGGCAACCAATCCCCGCAGTTCAACTGCGAGGCGCCGGTCACCCCCGCGAGCATGGCGCTCGCGCTCAAGGGATTCGCCAATCCGGCCAGGGTCAAGAACCTGACCGGCCTGGTCGAACTGCAGCTCGACGGTGAGGTCTTCCACGCCTTCCCGCAGGACGGCCGGCTGCTGGTCACCGGAGCGACAAGCGGCCAACCCGACGCGCGGATCATCACCAGCCCAGGCCGCCTGCGGCCGTTCCTGCACGGCCTCACCGCCACCTCGAACAGCCTGCGGGACAACGGCATCCAGACCGAAGGAGACCGCAGAACCGCGGTCGCGCTCCTGGCCGCCATGGGTAGCTGACTATCACCGCAGGCACTACCCGGTGCGCCCGCCGCCGACCTCGATCGTCCACAGGATGTCGGTCAGGTGTTCGACGGCCTTGGCCAGATATCGGCGATATGTGCTCAACGGCAGGTCGAGCACCTCCGCCGCCGCCTCCTGCGTAGGAGCCGGCCGCACGTAGGTGCGGTGCAGGACGGCCTGGAGCTGCTGGCCCTTCGGGAGGTTGCCGAGCTGGCCGACGGCCTCCTCGATCGCTGCGCGCAACTGGATGGCGTCCGCGGCGAGAGTGGAGCCGAGCAGCGGGTTGGCCGCGAGCTGCTCGGGGCGGTGCAGGGACTGCAAGGCGACCCGGACGGAAGCGTCGAAGCGGACGCGGCTCAGTGGCGGCGGGCGCAGCAGTGCGGCCGGGGCCGGGCCGGTGCCGCCCGTATGGCCGCGTTCGTACATCAGGTCCAGCCAGCTGCCGACCGGCAGGCGACGCCAGTCGATGCCGAACGCGACGTGGGGCAGGCCGCCGACCTCGATGCGGACCAGGGGCGCGAAGGCGATGTAGTCGAACTTCGGCGCCCAGAACGCGTCGTCGACCACGACCACGAATGACCAGGCCAGTGGGCGGGTGAGCCATTCGATGATGCTGGACACCGGGCCGGCCACCACCATGTACGGGTCGTGCTGGTGCTCGCGGACTCCGGCGGCGAAGCGGTTGATCAGCACGTGTTCGCCGGGGCGGATCGGGCCCTCCCGCGCGACGTGGTCGAGCACGGCGCGGACGACCGGGTCGCGGTCCTCCAGCGGGGAGCCGCTCGGGCACAGCAGGTGGTGGGCGAAACCGGCGACGCGATCGCCGGTGCGCACCACGGACAGTCGCTCGGGCTGCTCGGACAGCCAGGCGCGGGCGAGGTCGGCGCTGGCCGGTCCCTCGAAACGTTCGATGGTGGCGCACACCTGGTCGTGCTCGTCGGGGCGGGCCGGTACAACTGCCGCCGAACCCTGCGTCCGGAGCGCCGCGATCACGGCGCCGAACGGCCCGTGGCGGTGGACGAAGAGGAGCTGGTGCGCCTCGGGTTGCCGGTCCAGGCCGCTGGCGGTGCGCAGGGCGGCGACCGCGTGGTCGAAGACGAGGCGCTCATGGGTCCGGTACTGCTCGGGGACGCGGCGCTGGAACTCGGCGTTGAGCACGTCGCGGGCCAGGTCGTGGACGGACAGTCCGCCGGGGCCGCTGGTGACGAACGGGAGCCGGGCCAGCCACTGCCACACCGCGGGGGCGTCGGCGCCGACCGTCCGGGCGAGCAGGTCCTCGGTGGTCGACCAGGCGATCGCGCAGGTGGCCAGCCCGGTCAGCTGGGGCTGGGTCGGGACCTCGCCGACGAACGACTGCAACAGCGTCGAGATCAGGTCCGGCGCGTCGGCGAGGGTGTCGGGCACCTGCCCGCGGGCGGCCAGGTCGGCCAGCAGCGCCATGGTCAGCGGATGCCCGGCGCCGAGCGCGGTCAGGTGGGGCCGCACGGACTCCTCGACGCCGGCGTGGGCCAGCAGCTGCGCGGTCTCGTCGGGACCGAAGAGGTCGAGACGGTACACCGTCATCAGCTCTCGCCACCCGGCGTCGGAGCGCCACGGCGCGGCCGGCGGCTCCCGGCCGGCCAGGACGACCACGGTGTCGGCGCTCAAGCTCGGCATGAACTGCTCGCGCAGCCACCCGTCGATCGGGGTGAGCTGCTCGTAGCCGTCCACGAGCAGGACCGCGCCGGCGGGAAGGGGCCACCCGACGGCCGTTTGCAGCCCGTCCGGGGAGGGATCGACATCGCGCCCGTCGACCTGGACCACGGTCCGGCCGGCCGCGCGCGCCCGGGCGCCCAGCTCCGCCAGCAGCGTCGTCTTGCCGATGCCGCCCTGGCCGTGCACGAACTGCACTCGCCGCGCCGAACGCCCGCCGACGGCGGCGTCGAACCCCGCGAGCTCGACCCGGCGTCCCACGAACCGTTGCCGCCGGGCGGTCTCGAGCACGTCGCCGAGAGACGTCGACATGTCGTCACCTCCACCTGCACTCTCCACCGCCGCGGTGCGGTTTGGACAGCGATTAACAACTATCTGACCTGGCAATTGAGCGCTGCCCCGCCCGATCCTCGCCTCGACGGTCGCCATCATCGGAAAGGGCCGACGGCATGAAGATCCTTGTTACCGGGGGTACCGGCTTCGTCGGCTCACACAGCGTGGCGGCGCTCATCGCCGCGGGCCACGACGTCCGGCTCCTCGTCCGCTCGCCCGGCCGCATCGGCCCGGCCCTGGAACCGCTCGGCGTGCGCGCGACGGTGGATCACACGGTCGGCGATGTCACCGACCCGGACTCCGTCGCACGAGCGCTGCGCGGCTGCGACGCGGTACTGCACGCCGCCGCCGTGTACGACCTGGACGCCCGCGCCCGGCCGGCGATCGCGCGGACCAACGTCGCCGGCGCGGAAACGGTGCTCCGGGGCGCCGTCGAGGCCGGCTGCGACCCGGTCGTGCACGTCTCCAGCACCGCCGCGCTGCTGCAGCGGCGGGCCACCGTCACGCCGGACTCCGCGCTGTCGAGCACGCCGGGGACGTACATCCAGTCGAAGGCCGCGTCCGAGGCCGTCGCCCGCGGGCTGCAGGACGCCGGTGCGCCGGTGGTGATCGTGCAACCCGGCGCCGTCCTCGGCCCGGACGACCCACACTGCGGCGACCAGGCCCGCCGGCTGCGGGACATCCTGCGCGGGCGGTACCCGGTGTGGCCCAGCGGCGGCCTCCAGGTCGTCGATGTCCGCGATGTCGCCGACGTGCACGCCGCCGTCTTCACGCCCCGAGCCAAGCCGCGCCGCTACCTGGTCCCCGGCCACTTCGTCGACGGCGCAACCATGTTCGCCACCCTGCGTGCGCTGACCGGCCGCCGTCTGCCGTGCCTCGTCGTTCCCTCCGCCGCCATGCTGCCGCTCAGCTGGACCATGTCCACCCTCCAGCGCGTGACCCCGTTCCACCTTCCGGCTGACCATGAAGGGGTGGTCTTCATCGGTGCCGCGACCCGCTGCGACGACTCCCGCACCCGCGACGAGCTCGGCATCGAGCCGCGCCCGCTGATCGAGACCTACGGCGACACGATCCGATGGCTGCACCGCACGGGACGGCTCACGGACAGCCAGGCCGGCGCCTCGGTGTCGCGATGAGCGGATGGACGGCCAGCGTCGCCGCGACCGCGGTGTCGAGCTATGCGCTGGACGCCTGGGCGGCGGCGGCCGGCGTCGCCCTGGTCGCGTCGGGTCTGCTCGCCGACGTCGCTCGGCCCTGGGCGGTGGCCCTGCTCGTGGGCACCTATGTGGCCTGGGGGCTCGGACTGCGCACCAACCTGCGGGCGAACTGGTCCCTGCTGGCGAGCACCGGTACGAGTACCAATGTCATCTCCAAGGCCGCCCACGACCTCACCCGGCGCATCACGGCCAACGCCCGCGCACCGCGGCTGGCGGCGGCGATCGGCTACGCCGGCACGCAGGTCGCGGCGGAGGTCCCCTACTACGCGGGCGCGTTCGGCACCGCCGCGCTCAGCGACACGGTCGGCACCGACGAGGCCGTGGTCTTCCTCGCGGGCGCGAACCTCGCCGCCGGGCTGTACGAATACGGCCTCGCCCGCCTCACCCGCGCCTTCCTCGGCCGCCGCCGGTACGCGTCCTTCGAGACCGACTGGGTGCCGGCGCAGTACCTGACCGGCTACTACCGGACCGTCGAGCCGGACGAGGTCGCCACCATAGCCTTCTTCGTCGCCGCGATCCGCCACGCCGAACGCGACCGCCCCGTGCTGTTCTTCGGCATCGGCCCCACCCTCCACCACGTGTTCGCCGCGGCCGAGACCGCCTCGGAGATCCACCTGGGCGACTACCTCCCGGCCAACCTGACCGAGATCCAGCGCTGGCTCGACCGCGATCCCGGCGCCCACGACTGGCGCCCGTTCGTCCGCTACACCCTGCAATGCGAGGGCATCGCGCACCCGTCCGAGGAGGAGCTCGCCGCACGAGAAGACCTGACCAGAAGCAAAATAACGGATCTGGTACTCGTAGATGCCCGCCATCCCCGCCCGCTCGACCGCGCGTACGCCACGGTGATCAGCCCATACTGCGCGGACTCCGCCACGGGCGACCGGGCCACCTGGCAGTTGTTCATGCGCCACATCACCGGCCTGGTCGAGCCCGGGGGCCTGTTCGTCACGGCCGCCCTGCGCCGATGCCGCGGCTACACCGTGGCGGGCAAAACCTTCCCCGGCGCCAACATCGACGAACACGACCTACGCGCGCTGCTCCAGCCCGAGTTCGCCCCGCTCGACGGCACGATCGAGGTCCACCGGACGGGCCAGGACACCGCCCATGGCTACTCGGCGATCGTGCTCTGCCAGGCCCGCCGACCGCCTTCATGAGGAGGGATGTTCGCGGCTGACGAGCCCGTGTGTGAAGATTCGGTGCGCGCCTTCGATCCGAGCCCGATCGAGCCGCAGGATGTCACCATGTCGGAGACTGCAACCAGCGACGACGCTGCGCTGAACGCCGGCCCTGGCCGGCGGTGGATCTGGGCATTCCATCTCATCGCCGTTGCGGTGGCCGGTGCCGTGCTGTGGTCGTTGAGCTACCCGGGCAGCCACTTCTTCCTGCTGGCGGCTGGCGGCCTTGCGGCCTTCGCCGTCGGTTCCTTCTGGCTCGCCTGGACCATCGCCGTCGCCATCACCACGCGGCGAACACCGGCAGCGCGCCGATGCCGGCGGCCGTGATGGCCGAGGTGAGCAGGAGCCACGAGACGAGCGGATGGTCCATCGGCACACCGGTCACCCGTGCGGCCGTCAGGTTCAGCCCCCCGGCCGCGCCGCCCGGCCTGCCGCCGGTGCGCTCGTGGGCGTGCCGAGCGCGCAGGCGTCCGGGCCAGGCGGGGATCAGCCGGTGCCGGCGCTGCGAAGGGCCTGCGGGGTCGTGCCGGTCCAGGTCCGGAAGGCGCGGTAGAACGAGTTGGTGTCGTCGTATCCGAGCAGGTAGGCGATCTCTGCGGGGCTCATGGCGCCGTGGCCCAGGTAGTGGCGGGCCAGGTCCTCGCGAGTACGGGCCAGGATCACCTGGAAGGTGGCGCCCTCCAGGTGCAGCTGGCGCTGCAGGGTACGGGAGCTGACGGCGAGGCGTCTGGCGACCGCGGTCATGGACGGATCGCCGGCGGGCAGGGTCTCATGCAGCGCGGCGCGGACGCGATCGGTGATGCTGGCCGCGCCCTCCAGGTCCGACAGCCGCCGGCGGAGTTCAGGAGCGAAGAACCGCCACATCTGTTCGTTCTCGGTCACGAAGGGGCGAGTGGCGTCGACGGTAGCGAAGGTGATGGCGTGTGCGGCTTCCTTCCGCACGCGGGCGCCGAGGAAGTCACCGACGACGTCGGGGGCCTCCGGCAGCTGCGGGACGCTGATCCGGGTCGGCCGTACGTTGTGGCGGGTCCCGATCCGCGCAAGGGCGGCCCAGAACACGAGCTCGGACATGGCCAACAGCTGCGGCGGGCGCATGCCCGCGGGCCAGTGATAGCTGATCCGCAACCCCTTGCTGTTCTGCTCGACGCCCAGATGCATCGGGCCGATCAGCGGCTTGTACGTGGCAATGCGCTGGGCGGCGGTCTCAAGGTCGGGGCTGCACAGGGCGGCGAAGATCGGCGGGTTGAACATCTCGACGGAGATCGCCTGGCCGATGCGTACCGGCAGGTTCGGGTCCCCGCCCTCGGCGTCGAGCGCGTCCCAGAACCTGAAGTACTCCTCCGGGAGCAGCGCCACCGGCCCGCGAGAGAGCAGGTCACCGGGTAGCGAGGCCCGGCGCAGGACGCGAGCCGGAGAGACCCGCAGGTCGTACAGCAACGCCTTGAAGTTCGGGTCCAGCGTGAATCGCTCGCCACTCACACGGGTGAGCCTAGTGGCGGGAGCCGCGTCCGATGCGGGGCCGCCGATCCCGCCTGCGCGGCGATGCCCGGTTGGCGCCGAATGCAAGTAGATCGGCGTCTTGCGCAAGTCAAGCTGACCGCTCGACATCTAGCGTTGCCGGAGTTCGGCACCTGCGCGAAAGGACGTCATGACCATGGCGACGAACGTTGCTCTCATCACCGGCGCCTCGTCCGGTATCGGCGAGGCCACCGCCGCGAACCTTTGTGAGGCCGGCTACGTCGTCTACGCCGCGGCGCGGCGGGTCGAGCGCATGCGGCACCTGACCGAACGGGGCATCCGGCTGCTGGAGATGGACGTCACCGACGACGAGTCGATGTGTGCCGGAGTCGAGGAGATCATCGCCGCGGAAGGCCGCATCGACGTCCTGGTGAACAACGCCGGTTACGGCTCCTACGGCGCCCTCGAGGACGTACCGATGGAAGAGGCCCGCTACCAGTTCGAGGTAAACGTGTTCGGCGCCGCACGGCTGACCCAGCTCGTCCTGCCACACATGCGGCACCGGCGCTCCGGCACCATCGTCAACATCACCTCGATGGGCGGCAAGATCTACACACCGCTCGGCGCGTGGTACCACGCCACCAAGTTCGCGCTGGAAGCCCTGAGCGACTGCCTGCGCATGGAGGTCCAACCGTTCGGGATCGACGTCGTGGTCATCGAGCCCGGCGGCATCAGGACCGGGTGGCCCGCCATCGCCGCGGACAAGGTCCGCGCCGTCTCCGGCAGCGGCCCCTACGCTCCGCAGGGCAATGCCGTCGCGCGCACGCTCACCTCCGAGTCCACCGAGCGCCGCTCATCCCCGCCAGCGCTCGTCGCCGAGACCATCAGGAAGGCCGTGACCTCTCGACGCCCCCGGACCCGCTACGCCGTCGGATTCGGCGCCAAGCCCATGATCTTCCTGCACGGCGCGCTACCCGACCGCACCTTCGACGCTTTCATTCGCCGAGCCACCGGCGTGCCGTCCTGAGACAGACCTTCACGGTGCGCGGCCACTGCAGCGGTCAACCGGCGCGCCGGTCACCACCGTCCACTACTGTCGTTCCTGCTGCCAGCGCTCATCGGGCCGGCGGCCGCTGGTCCTCACCGGCCCGCGCGTTCACCTTGTCCGGGGCGATCTTGAGGATGACCCGGCCCTCGGGGCCGACCGGGTTCGGGTAGTGCTCTACGCCCAGGTACTTCCGCGCCAGCAGGTCGATGTGGTCACGGGCCTCCTGGCCGCCCACGGTGTCGACGACGTGGCCGCGCACCTCGGCATACTCCCAGGGATGCCTGCCCGGGACCAGGACGGTGATTCGCGGGTCGCGCCGGATGTTCTTGTAGCGCTGCCGGTCGGGCACCGTGTTGACGAGCAGATGCTCGCCGTCGGTGTCGATCCAGGTGTACTGCGCCTGGGGCCGGCCGTCGGGCATCAGCGTGACGACGCTGGCGAGGTTCGCACCCTTGGCCAAACGGACGACGAGTTCGGGTAGTGGCACGTGTTCCTCCGTAGTGGTCATGCGGGCATGTAAGCAGGACCGCGGGCCTGGGCCATCCGGTCGAGTGACGCGGTCCGCGCGGCTGGTGGCGCGGGCGGTGAGCAGCATGCCCCGCCGGTACGGGTCCGTAACCTCCGCCGCACGCAGCGGCCGGTCACCGTCGTAGAAGAGCGCCCGCCGTCGCCTCGGCCTCGGCCGGGTGGCGGGACAGGCGGGGGTTGCGGTCGTACCACCAGGTGGTTGTCAGTCCCAGCGCCAGGCCCACCGTCGCCCCGACGGCGATGTGGGTCCAGCCGTCGGTCAGGCCGGCCGCGCCCCGGCCGTCGAAGAACAGCACGGCCCTGACGCCGTCGAGTATCGGCGGCATGGCGGTGATCGAGGTGCACGCCCGTAGCCAGGCCGGCAGCGCCTCGGTCGGCACGGACGGGCCGGTGGCCAGGGACATCGCGACGAAGAAGAAGGTGTTGACGAGCGCGCCGGGGCTGCCGAAGACGGCAAACACCGACAGCGCGCCGATGCCGACCGCCGTGATGGCCGAGGTGAGCAGGAGCCACATGACGAGCGGATGGTCCATCGGCACACCGATCACCCGTGCGGCCGTCAGGTTCAGCAGCGCCGCGGCGATCGGGGCGACGGCCAGCAGTACCGCGAGTTTCGCGAGCAGCGTGGTCGTACGGCTGGCCGGACGGTAACGGCGGCGGGTGGTGAACGGTCCGACCTCACTTGGTGCGAACCCGATGGCGGCGTCGACCGCCGGATGGATGGTGGACGCGCCGATGAAGCCGATCAGGATCGTGACCAGCGCCAGGTAGAACGGTGTGAGACCCGAGCCTGACCTGGGTGGCAGAACCCGGTCCGGAACGGTCCGTACCGCGAACGGTTCCCGCAGCACCAGCGCCCGGTAGGGATCGGCGAACACCCCCAGCCGCTCCGCCACACTGTGCTGCACGGCTGCCAGCACCGGGCTCATCGCGCCGTTCACGAGGCCTGCGGCCAGGTTTCCGGCACCGGCGTTCGTAACGATGCTCACCACCGGTCGCGCCGGCACGGTGCCGGGCGTTGCCGTGACGAGGCCGGCCAGCGCGTGGTCGAAGTCTTCCGGGATGACGACGGCGCCGTAGACGGCGTTGTCCCGCATCGCGGTTGCCATCTCCGCGGGTGACATGGCGATGATCCGGATCTTCTCCTGGTCCGTACCGGTCCGTACCGCGTCGGCGACCGATCGGGCGGTGCCGTCGAGCGCTCCGCCTTCCCGCTGCGGTCCGGCCACGAGCGCTACCGGCAGCCGGCGCACATTGGCCTGTGGATCCGTGATGCCGCTCAGGTAGCACGCCGGCAGGGCCAGACTCAACAGGATGATCATGACGACCGGTGTCGCCCAGATGCGTGGGCTACGGAACGCGCGAAGTGGCATGGCTGTCCTTCTAGGAGGCGATCAGCAGGTCTTCCGTGGGCAGGGTCTGACAGGCCAGCAGCCAGCCCGCGGCGATCTCCTCGGTGGAGAACAACCCGCGGGTCTCGGTCTCGTAGCGGCCGGACAGGACCCGCACCCGGCAGGTGCCGCAGGCCCCTTCGCCGCACGACTGCGGCAACGGGAAACGGGCTTCGTTCGCCGCGTCCAGGACGGTCTGCCCGGGCGCGCAGGGGAAGGCTGCGTCCCCGTCCTTGACGTCGATCGTGAACCGGTCGACGCCTGCTTCGGCGGCGGCGAGGGCGACCGCGTGCGCCTTCTCGCGGCGGGTCTGCCGGCCGCCATCCGACACGAACGCCTCGGTCCGGACGGCGGTGCGGGGTACGCCCAGCTTCATCAGCAGGCCGATCACGTCCTGCATCATCGGCGCGGGGCCGCAGACGTGGACCCGGTCCGCGTCCACGGCGTGCTGGCACAGCGCATCCAGGCCGATCCGGCCGCGACCGCCCGTCCAGCCCTCGCCCGGCCGGGTGAGAAACACCATCACCTCGAGCCCCGGCAGACGCGAGCGTAGCCGCTCCAACTCGTCACGGAACGGGATCTCGTCCTCGGTACGGTAGCCGGCCAGCAGCACGACCCGCCCTCGGTGGTTCGCGTCCGCGGCCGCGCTCAGCACGCTGATCAACGGCGTGATCCCGACGCCACCGGCGATCAGCAGGAGGGTACCGCCGGCCGCGTCGACCCCGGCGCTCCAGGTGAATTCGCCCTGGGGGCCGGTCACCCGCAGGGCCAGACCGACCTCCAGGTCGTCGTGCAGGAAGCCCGAGCCGAGCCCGTTCGGCTCGCGCTTCACCGCGATGTCGACGTAACGGCCGGCACCCGGACCACTGGAGATCGAATAGGAACGCTCGATCGGCTCGACCGCCACCGGCAGGTCGATCTTGAGGTACTGCCCCGCAAGAAACGTGAACGGCAGCGGCCCGTCATCCATCGGTTCGAGGCGAATGCTGCGAATCGACGGGGTTACCGCCTGGATCCGGGCTACGCGCAGGTAGCCCCGCCAGATCGTCCCCGGCGCGGCGGCCGGGCGGCGCGCTCGTATCGTCCGCCACATGGTGCCCGCCTGCCGGGGTCGCAGCGCCGCGGTGGCGGCCATCAGCCCTCCGGCCAGTGCGCCGACCACACCCGGGCCCCAGGCGTCCTGCCCGGCCACGAACAGTCCCTTCACCGGTGTGCGCGGACCCGCCAGCGGAGATCTCAGCCGCTCGGGGGTGGCCGCGAGACCGTAGAACGATCCCCGCACGCTGCGCTGGTAGGTCTCGAACGACAGCGGCGTCGCGAGCTCGGCGAACGCGACCGTGTCGCGCAGGCCCGGCCACCGCTGCTCCAGGCGGGTGAGGAGGCGTTCGGTCAGCTCCTCCTTGAGCCGGCGGTAGGCGTCCGGCCGATCGTCGCCGGTCGTGTCCCGCCATTCGTCGAACGCCGCCGGATCGACGAGCTCGAGCGCTTCGATCGTGTGGAAGCGGGCCGCCGGGTTGTTCAGCGAGGCGAACGAGACGTACAGGAGGCCGTTGCCGAGCGGCGGGCGAGCGCCGTCGCGATCGTCCAGCTCCGGCATGAACCAGTGGTTCTCGCCGCGCGGACCGAACACGGCCGGCGACCTGTCGAGCCCGAGAAACAGCATGATCGCCGAGGGTTCACGCGGCAGCTCGGCCAGCGCGCGCGCCCAACGTGGCCGCAGCTCGGGCCCGAGCAGGGCATACGTGTTGCGTACCCCGCCCGCCGAGACGACCGTCGCCGTCCGCACGTGATAGCGGTCTCCGGTCACGCCGTCCTCGACGTCGACGCCGGTCACCCGGCCGCGCTCGACGACGATGCGGCGGACCCGCTGGCGGGCGCGCAGTTCGACGCCCTGCCGGCCGAGGATCTCCAGCGTGATCTCGTTGATCGCCTTCGGACCCCCGACCGGGTGCGCGGTCCCGTTCATGAAGAAGGTGGTCGGCACCGCGGCGTGGTAGCCGAATGCGCTGGACGCGGGCGGCGTGCCGTACAGACCCCAGCGCGCCGCCAGAATCGCGCGCAGCCGGGGATCGCGGAAACTGCGGTCGATCTGCTCCTGCAGCGGACGGTACGTCGCCGGGGAGAGCCGCTCGACGATCGGCAGGCCCAACCGGCGCAGCGGTGCGGGAAACGATGCGATGACGTTGCGCGCGGCGAGTCCGGCCACGGCCCGGCGTACGGCACCGAAGTACCGTTGGATCGCCCGGGCCTCGTCCGGGAACAGCTCGGTCAGCCGGGACTGGAACCGCTCGCGGTGGGACGGCACAGCGAAGTCGAACCCCGGGAAATGCAGCACGTCGAAGTCGTCCGGAAGCGGCTGCAGCTGCACCCTGCCGTCGGTCATGAAATCGAGGAACGGTCCGGCGTCGGCGCTGAGATAGTGCACGCCGGTACCGAACCGATACCGGCCGGCCCGGGAGAACTCGTGCGTCATCCCGCCCAGCGTGTAGTGCTGTTCCAGGACAAGAACCCGTTCGCCACCGAACTGCGCGATCGTACGGGCCGCCGCGAGACCCCCCATACCCGAGCCGATCACCACGACATCGAACGCTTCGTCAGCAACCATGCGCCGAGATTGACGGGGCCGACTTGACATCGGCTGGACGGTCCACGCAGTTCGGATCCACTGGTTGTTCACTCCTGCCGCGCCGCCGGGCGCCCGTCCTGGTCGAGTACGGCGTGGATCGACGAGACGGCCGCCGCGGCGTCCCCGACGGCCGTGGCGACGCGTTTGGTGGAACCCGAGCGCAGGTCGCCGATGGCGAAGACGCGCGGCGCGCTCGTCTGGAACGGCAGAGGTACTCCCGACCCTCCGGCGACCAGGCGGCTGTCGGTGCGGACGAAGCCGTCGTCGTCCCTGGCGACGCCGGTGAGCCAGGCCGAAGCCGGGTCGGCACCGATGAAGCAGAACAGGGCCCGGCAGTCCAGCTCCGCACGGCGGCCGTCCGGCCGCTCGACGACGACCGAGGTGAGGGTGGCATCGCCGGCCAGCTCCCGGATCGCCGTGCCCGTGCACACCCGGACCCGGGGATGAGCCCGGATCCGGTCGGTGAGGTACGCCGACATCCGCGCCGCAAGGTCTGCGCCGCGGGTGATGATGTGCACCGTCGCGCCGCCGGCCGCGAGCGACAGAGCCGCCTGCCCGGCCGAGTTGGCTCCCCCGACGACCGCCACCGGTTGACCTTCCAGCTGCCGGATGTCGAGTTCGGTGACGGCGTACCGGATGCAGCCGGACTCCTCGAACGCCGCCCATCGTGGAACGTCGAGGCGGCGGTAGCGCGCCCCGCTGGCGGCGATGACAGCCCGGCAGGCAATGCGTACGCCGTCGTCCAGCAGCACGGCCGGCTGGCCGCGATCGTCGAGTTCGAGCCCGGTTACGATGCTGGGTGAACAGATCCGGACGCCGAACTTGAGCGCCTGGAGCATGGCCAGCCGGGTCAGGTGCGCCCCGCTGATGCCGTCCGGGAATCCGAGGTAGTTCTCGATGCGGGGGCTCTTGGCGGCCTGACCGCCGGGCCCATGGCGGTCCAGCAGCACCGTGACGAGGCCCTCGGACGCCGCGTACACCGCGGCGGCGAGCCCTGCCGGGCCGGCGCCCACCACCACGATGTCGACCGGACGGTCGTCGGGCCGGTACGTGAGGCCGAGGGCCCCGGCGACGGTTGCGGGCTTCGCACGCCGCAGCACCGAACCACCGACGACGGCGGCTGGAAGATCGTCCGTGGTGAGCGCCGCCGACGCCATCAGCGAGTGCCCGTGGTCCGAGGTCGTGCTGTGCCAGGAGTGCGGCAGCAGCATCCGTTCGGCGTAGGTACGAAGCTCGCGGGTGTCCGCGGTGTCCGGCCGGCCGACGATCTCCAGGACGCTACCGGCCAGGTCCCGGAAGACGTCGCGCCGTTGCCGGAACGCTGCGAGCAACGACTCGGCGATGTCACCCTGCTCGGCCAGGGCCCGGCGCAGCGCCGCCGACCCGAGCCGCACGACCTCTCCGGCGGACACCACGCGGGCGGTCAGATAGACGCGCTGACCGGTCAGCAGGTTCAGCTCGCCGAGAAAGTCACCGGGGCCGCCCCGGTACATCAGTCGCTCCGGCTCGAGGGCCGTGGCGTCCCGGATGATGTCCACCGAAGCGGTCAGGAGCACGAAGAAGTCGTAGGAGTCGTCGCCGGTCGCGTAGAGCCGGCGGCCCGCCTCGACGCGCTCCGGTGCACCGTAGCGGGCGAGCCGGTCCAGCTGCTCCTCGTCGAGGACCGGTCCCCGCGGCGCGGGCCGCTCGCTCACCTCGCCGCCACGGTTGGCCGGCGGGCGAGCGGCACGAGGTACAGGACAAGGCCGGCGGCCGTGAGCGCGAAGCCGGCCCAGACGGTGGACAACGTACCCCAGCCGGCAGTGAGGGTTGCCGCGCCCCCGATCGCGCCGAGGGCGTTGGCGAGATTGAGGGCAGCGAGATTGAGCGCGCCCATGAGCGTCGGGGCGTCCGGGCCGAAGCCGGTGAGCCGGACCTGGATCGTCGGGATCGCGGCCATCATGGTCGCGCCGACGGCGAACAGGCACGGCAGCAGAACGGCCAGACTACCGCCGGCTACGCCGATCAACGCCAACGGCAGCAGCACACCGCCGTAGCCGATGATGAGCCCGCGATGCTCGAACCGGTCGGCGAGGCGTCCGCCGGCGAGGTTGCCGGCCGTCATGCCGAGCCCGAAGACCGCGAGCGCGAACGGAATGACCGAAGCGTCCTGCCGCGCGGCGTCGGTGACGAACGGGCCGATGAACGTGTACACGGCGAAGATGCTGGAGATCCCGAGCGACGCCACGGCCACCATCCACCAGACGCCGGGCCGGCGCAGCGCACCGAGTTCGCCGCCGATGGAGCCGCCGCGCAGGTCGTCGGTGCGCGGCAGCCACGCCACCAGAGCGGCGCCGGCGAGCAAGCCGGCGGCGACCACGGTCCAGTACATGACCCGCCAGCCCGCGTGCTGGCCGATCACCGTACCCAGCGAGGACCCGACGATGGTGGAGACCGTGAGCCCGGCCATGACCGTGGTGAATGCCTTGCCGCCCCGGCCCGGCCCGTACACGTAGGCGGCGACGACCGCCCCCGCGCCGAAGAACGCACCCTGCACGCTGCCCGCGAGGAACCGGAAGACGACGAGCAGCGTGATGTCGGGCGCCACGGCGGAGAGCCCGTTCCCGGCCAGGAACAATGCGACCAGGCCGAGCAGCAGGGTCCGCCGGTTGACGCGGGCGGCGAGCAGGGTGATGGCCGGGGAGCCGACGATCACCCCGACGGCGTACGCCGTGATCGCGTAGGTGGCCACCGGGATCGACACGTCCAGGTCGGCGGCGAACAGCTGGATGATGCCGTTGCTGCCGAACTCGCCGGTGCCGATCGCGAAAGTACCCATCGCCAGGGCGAGCAGCGTCAGCTTCGGATTGCGGATGGCCGAGGCGGCCGCGGTGTGCCGCCGCTCCTCGGCGGCACACTGCCCTTCGTATGCAAGCTGCAGCATGGCCGTCAGCCGAGCCGGCCGGGTCGCCGGCGCATCAGCGGGCCGCCCGTCGGATGAGGTCCGCCGCCGCAGCGGGCTGGGAGATCATGGCGACGTGGGAGGCGTCGATCTCCCGGACCTGCGCGCCGGCCCGCTGCGCCATGAACCGCTGTGCGGCGACCGGCAGCACCTGGTCGTCGCGGGCCGCGAGGTACCAGGAAGGAATGCTCTTCCACGCCGGCGCGCCGGAAGGCTCGCCGAGTGTGCGGACGTCCGCCGGTCGCTGGCCGGCCCACATCAGCTCGGCGGTCGACTTGGGCAGATCGCCGGCGAAGACGCCCCGGAAGAGCTCCTTCTTGATGTAGCCGTCGACGCTCTCGCCGGCGGGACGGAAGTCCAGCGCCGACTCACTCAGCCTGCTTCCCGGGTACTTGGTCTGCAGGCCCAGCAGGGTCTCACCGGCGTCGGGCACGAACGCCGCGACATAGACCAGCGCCTTCACGTTCGCGTTCCCGGCGGCCGCGTTGGTGGTGACGATCCCGCCATAGGAGTGCGCGGCGAGCACGATCGGGCCGCTGATGGTCGCGAGGAAGCCGGCCAGGTAGGCGGAGTCGGTGGACACACTGCGCAGCGGGTTGGCCGGCGCGAGGACGGGGTAGCCGTCGTGGATGAGCCGGGCCGCGACGTCGTTCCAGCCGGACGCATCGGCGAATGCGCCGTGAACGAGTACCACGGTGGGCTTCGGCCGGCCGGTGGAGCCGGGCTGGGCGTGCGCGGCCGGCACGCCGAGGAGTGCGCCGGCCGCAACCGCGGCCGATCCGCTCAGTAGTGTCCGTCGAGTCGTCGTCATCAGGATGCCCTTCGCAAAGAACGGTGTGGGATGGCCTTGAACGCGGTCACCGTAGGCGTGGGGCAGTTGATGATCGGTGAACGAGTCGATCCAGTCCGCGTCAAGTCCGCCGACCTAGCGTCGCCGGCATGACATCGACGAAGAGCGGCGCGCAAATCAAGTGGGGTAAGCGAATTCATCTGCTGTGCTACCTCGTGGCCAACGTGATCCAGGTCGTGGTGTGGTGGCTGTACACGCCCGACCACTTCTTCTGGCCCCTGTGGTCGATCCTCGCCTGGGGCATCGGGTTGGCCTTCCACCTGCTGCTGGCCGGCGCACCGCCCCGGTCCCGGGTCAGCCACCGGTGGTGATCACCCACAGCGCTGTTACAAAGCGGTGCCGCCGGCGCATGCGAGCCGGCGGCACCACTTCAAATGCCGAGCGGAGCGCTCAGCCGGCGGTCTCCCGGGCGGCCTGCTCGATGAAGGCGACCGTGGCGTCCGGGTGTGACACGAACAGCAGATGCGAAGCGCCCTCGATGACCTGCACGACGGCGCCGGCCCGCTTGGCCATGAACTGCTGGGCCTCCGGCGGGATGATCTGGTCGGCCGCGCCGATGAGGTGGTAACTCGGAATCGTTGCCCACGCCGGCACACCGGCCGCCGGCTCGGAGAACGCGGCCGCGCCGGCCGGGCGCTGGGTAATCGCGTACACGGCGGCGTCCGCGGCCGGCACGTCGGCCGCGAACCGGTCGTGGTAGGCCCGCGGATCGATGTACAGGTCGACCTGTCCGTCGGGCAACGGCACCGCCTTGAGCGACTCGTTCACGGTGCTGCCCGGGAACCGGGCGACCAGTTCTCCAACGGCCTCCCCCGTGTCCGGCACGAACGCCGCGAGGTAGACCAGAGCGCGCACCTGCCGGCTCGCGGCCGCGGCCGCGGAGACGACAGCCCCGCCGTAGGAGTGCCCGACCAGCACGATCGGTCCCTCGACGCTGTCCAGCAGCGCCCGCACGCCGGCCGCGTCGGCGGCAATTCCGCGCAACGGGTTCGGTGCGGCGAGCACCGGATATCCGCCGGCCAGCAGCCGACGGATGATCGCATCGAAGCCGCTGCTGTCGGCGAATGCGCCGTGCACCAGCACGATCGTCGGTTTCACCTTTTCATCCATTGTGGACTTCCCCTCTCCGGCCGGCCGGATTTTCGTGTTTGACGTTTGACTGGCCCTGATCCGGGACCGGTACGTCGAAGCAGTTCAGCACCATCGCGATGAGGCAGTAGCTGCCGATGAGGAACACCAGCTCGCCGACCCCGTCACGACCCAGCAGTTGCGTGGCCCGGTCGTATGTGGAGTCCGGCAGGATGCGCCCGGAGGTCAACGCCATCGCGACGTCGTGGGCGATGGCCTGTTCGTCACTCAGCCCGGAGGGTCGCCCGCCGACCGCCAGGGTCGCGATCTGCGCCGCCGCAAGACCGACCCCGTCGGCCGTCTGCTCGTGCGCGTACAGCAGGTATCGAGCTCCGTAGGCGCCGCCGACGGTGAGGATCGCCACCTCGCGAACGATCGGGTCGAGGCGAGCCTCGGCCGCGACCGCCCGCTGCAGGAACAGAGCCGGAACCCCGAACGTAGGGAAGTGCAGCATCGCCGCGAACGGCCCGACGAGCGCGCCGTCGTCGTCGAGGATGACGACGCGGCCCTGCTCTTCGGTGACGAGGCCGGCGATGCCGTCATGCACCTCGCGGAGTCGAGGGTTGAGCTCGTCGGGCGGGATGGGTCGAATACGCATGCGGTGCCTCCGCCTCAGAGTCCGTCGGTGTACTGGCCGGCGATGAGTACGAAGGCAACCCGGCAGTTCGTCGCCGACCGGTTCGCCCATGCGTGGTTGGTGCCCCGCTGAATCACGATGTCTCCGGTGCGGGCGGTGGTCTCACCATCGTCGAGAACCAGCGTGAGCTCGCCCTCGATGACGATCCCGTAGTCGATCGTCTGCGTGCGGTGCATCAACGGATGCGGTGCGCCGGCGGCGGACCGCGCGGCATCGGCGCCGCCCATCTCCCCGAACTTCTCGGCCGCCTCGGCCCCCGTCAGGTTTCTGATGCGGTCGTCCTCCGGAGGGAAGTCGATCACCCGGATTCGAGTACCACGCTCGGGAGGTCCGAGGATCAGACCGTCCTCCGCCGGCTCACCCGACTGCCGGTCGATGACGGCCGGCGTCTCGCGTGTATTCCATACCTCGTAGAAGATCGGGCCACCGGACCCGCCGATCTCAACCACGCGCGTCGGCGCCGCGTCCTGCGTGATCACCGCTCGGCCGGACGCGTCATGGCCGGTCACGATTCTCCGGAACGGTTGCGTTGGGCTCATGGGGAGAGACTGGCGCCCTCCACTTGACGCGGAGTGGACGGTCTTCGGGCCGTGCTCCACTGCCCGTAAAGTCCGTCAAGGCGCCGACTGGCTCGCTCTCGACCGAACAAAGCGGTCAAACCCGGCCGAGGCCGGCGCGTAGGATTTGATCAACGATCCATCCCAGGAAGGGTTCGATGGCTGAGTCCGGCGCCCGTCCGAGCGCCGGGGCCGATCCGGAGGGCGGCCCCGCTTCGCTCGCCTTCCAGGTCCTCGGTCCCTTGCGGATGTGGCGTGACGGCGTCGAGGTCGATACCGGACCGCCGCAGCAGACGTACCTGCTGACCCTGCTGCTGATGCACGCCGGCCGGCCAGTCAGCGCGGCGGAGCTCATCGACCTCGTCTGGGGCGACGGCATGCCCGCCTCGGCATTGAACATCGTGCAGAAATATGTCGGGGCGCTGCGACGGCTGCTCGAACCGAACCTCTCGAACCGGGACCCCGGCTCCTACCTTCGCCGGCGCAGCGGCGGCTATCAGTTCGATGTCAGCCGAGTGACGCTCGACCTGGCCGAGTTCCGCCAGCTCCTCGGCGTCGCCCGCAACGCACTGGAGGTAGGCCGGCGCGAGGATTGCGTCGACGCGTACGACCAGGCGCTGTCGCTGTGGCGAGGGCCCGCGGGCGACGGGCTGCCCCTCAGCGCGACCGCCGGCCGGCTGTTCGCCTCGGCCAACCAGGAGTTGCTCGACGCCTGCGTCGAGGCCGTTCGTGTCGCGGTGCCGGGCGGTCAGGCCAGACGCATCTTGCAGCCGGTACGGCTGGCCGCTTGGATCGCGCCCTTCGACGAAATGATCCAGGCGACGCTCATGACCACACTGGTGGCGTCGGGGCAGCAGCCGGAGGCACTGTCGGTGTTCGACACGGTACGGAGCCGGCTGGCCGACGAGCTCGGCATCGATCCCGGTCCCGTGCTCCGCGAGGCGCACCGGCAAGCTCTTCGACAGGTCGGGCCGGTGGCTGCGCCGCGCTCCGCGCTGGAGTTCGCTGCGCGGGAAGGTCCCGGCCGCGGGTCCGATCGTCTCGTGGGCCGGCACGAGGAACTGGCAATCCTCCGTCAAGCCGTCGACTCGGCCGGCTCCACCCGGGCGCAGGTCCTACTCATCGAAGGACCTCCGGGAGTCGGCAAGACCCGTCTGCTCGCCGAAATCACCGGCGAAGCCGCCGCGAACGGTGCGCTCACCTTCTGGGGCCGATGCCAGGCCGGTGAAGGGGCGCCGTCGATGTGGCCTTGGATCCGGATTGCCGAGGCCTTGATTTCGGTACTGCCGGAGGACGAGCAGGCACGCTGGACGGCCGGACTCGGCGACCTGCTGGAGCACCCGGCCCGCGGGGTCGACGTCCCGGCACGGCCGGATGCCAGAGCGCAGTTCCACATGTACGGCCAGATCGTCGCATTGTGCAGCGCGGCCGCCGCTCGGCGGCCCTTGGTCGTGGTCGTGGACGACCTCCACTGGGCAGATCAGGCCTCGCTGCAGCTGTTCGCCCACCTGGCCGAGTCGCTACCGCTCAGGAGCGTGCTGATGGGCACCTTCCGCGGCCATGCCCCGGTACCCGGCCAACACGTGCAGCGCATGCTGGCGGCGGTCGCGCGGCTGGAGCACCATCGACGCATCGTTCTCGGTCCTCTCGAACCGGCCGATGTCGCCGAGCTGGTCCGCCAGGAGACCGGAAGAGCGCCCAGCCCCGCCGTCGCCCGAAGCATCCAGGCCCGCACCGAAGGCAACCCGCTGTTCGTACGCGAGCTCGCGAGATTCCTCGCCGAGGAGAACCACCTGTCCGACCAGGCCGCCGCCCAGGCTGCCGTCCCGTCGACGGTGCGGGACATTGTCCGCGACCGGATGAGCGTGCTCGACGACCGAGACCGCCGCCTCATCGAAATCGCGGCCCTGATCGGCCGCGACATCGACGTCCGCCTGCTGGCGAGCGCGTCCGGCCTCGACGTACCGCAGTGCCTTGCTCGCCTGGAGGTGCTCGAAGCCCTCGGCCTGGTCGAGACGGCGTCCGGCTCCCTGGGCGACTGGCGGTTCGTACACGATCTCGTCCGCGAGGCGGTGGCGCGCTCGGCGACGCGATCAGATGCGGGCCGGTTCCATCTGCAGATCGCCGCCGCGCTCGCGCAGAACCAGGAACCGGCCGAACGCCACGGTGAGGCACTGGCCCACCATCTGTGCGCGGCGGGGCCGCTCGCCGAGCCGAAACAGACCGCGCAAGCACTCGTTGTGGCGGGACGCATTGCGGCAACACGATCGGCCTATGAATCGGCGGAGAAGGACCTCAATACCGCGAGCCGCATCGCGCGCGGTGCCGGACTCCTCGACCTCGAGCTGACCGCGCTGACCGAGTTGACGGCCATTGCCGGCATCCACACCGGCTTCGTCGGCGCCACCATGGACCATCTGAACCGGGCCGAGGAGGTGGCTCGGTCGCTCGGCCACGACCGGGAGGCTACCGGCTTCCTCTTCACCCAGTTCCTGGCTTACGCCCAGGGCATCCAACTCGAGGCGGCCGGGCGTCTCGCCCGCCGGCTGCTGAATCATGGCCGGCACTCCTCGGACCCCGTGGTCGAGGCTTCCGGCCATCATGCGTGGGGAGTCCACCAGTGGAGCACGGGCAACATCGGGGAGGCCTACCGGAACCTCAGCCGATCCGACGTGCTCATCCGGGCCCAGCGGGACGCCGAGCCGCTGCGACACCGGCTGCAGATGATGACGCCGGTCATGCTCGCGCTGAACACCGCGCTGCACGGCGACCTGGTCGCCGCGCGTGAACTTTTCGACAGGGTGGAGCTCGACGCCGGCGAGGATCCCTATGCCCTCAGCATCTGGGGCTCATTTGCTGTCACCGCGGCAGCGGCCGCGGGAGACCCCGCCTGGGCGCTACGGGCGGCCGAGACGGCCATCGACGCTGATCCGGACTTCTCCTTCACCTTCTCGGGCAGCTACCCGCGGCTCGCAAGGCACTGGGCGGCGGCCATGTCCGGCGGCGATCCGGTTGCGGCCGCCGCGGAGATGCAGCGCATCATTGAAACCACACTTGTCGACCCACCGCGATCGAACCTGGCCACCTGGTACGCGCTGCTGGCCGAGGTTCGGCTGGGTGGCGACGACCCCGTCGCCGCCATGGCCGCGCTGGACAAGGCCGAGGCGTTCATCGACAGATACGGCGAACGGTATGCCGAGGGACTGGTGCTCCTCATCCGCGCGAAGGCATTCCGAGCCGGCGGCGACGTCCGGTCCGCCCGGCAAGCGGCCTATCGAGCGCTCAGCGTTTCGCAGGAGCGTGGGGCCCTGCTCTTCGCGGCGCGCGCCGGCGGCCTGCTCGCCGAACTCCCCGGCCGCGGCGACGAGCACATACGGGGCCCGCACACGGAGCACGGCTAGCCTGACCTGCGTGGATGCCCGCCGTCCAGGTTCAGTCGGCGTCAAGTTTTCATTCAGTGCCTGTCACTAGCCTTGGTCTCCTTGTACGTCGACCCAAGGGGACCTGTAATGCCTACCCGCGTCAAAGCGTAGCGGTGCCAGTCCTTGCAGCTCCGTCCGGCGGTGAAGACGAGCCGGCTGAGGGATCCGCACCGTATCTGCAGATTCTCGGTCCGTTGCGAATCTGGCGCGACGGTGTGGAACTGGACGCCGGGCCTCGGCAGCAGGCATACCTCCTGGCTCTGCTGCTGGCCCGCACCGGCCGGCCGACCAGCGCGAGCGAGTTGATCGACCTGATCTGGGGCGATGACGTCCCCTCCAGCGCCTTGAACGTTCTGCACAAGTACATCGGCGCGTTGCGACGGCTGCTCGAGCCTCTGCTACCCGTACGCGAAACCGGCTCGTTCATTCACCGTCGCGGCAATTCCTATCTCTTCGCCGCCGGCCCCGCCACGCTGGACCTCGTCGCCTTCCGGGAACTCGTCGATGCCGCGAGGGCCGCGCTGGCCCGGCACCATCACGAGGTGGCGCTCGATCATTACGTCGGAGCGATCGGGCTCTGGCGTGGCCCGGCGGGCGACGGCAACGCCGACGGGACGATCGCCACGACGGTCTTCGCCGCACTGGACAACGAGTTCTACGACGCTTGCACGGCGGCGGCGGAGCTCGCCATGTCGACGGGCCAACCGGAGCGGGTGCTCGCAGCCTTGCAACTGGCCGCCTCGATGGCACCGTTCAATGAGCCCGTGCTGGCCGGTCTCGTCGGTGTTCTCGGCGCGACCGGACGCCAGGCGGAGGCGCTGGCATTGTTTCGTCAGGTCCGCGACCGGCTCGCCGACGAGCTGGGCATCGACCCGGGTCCGGCGCTGGAGGAAGCCCAGCGGCGGGTTCTGGTGCAGCCCGCAGCGTCGCTGCTGGTGCGGGCGGCGGACGAGGAGGCCGGGCGGGGTACAGCGGCCACCTTGATCGGCCGGATCGAGGAGCTCGCCACGCTGCGGCGCATTGTCGAGCACGCAGCCGCCGGCCACACCGCGATCGGCGTTGTCGAAGGCGAGCCCGGCGCGGGCAAGACCCGCCTGCTGGAGGAGGCCGCCGCCGTGGCGGGCCGGCTTGGCGCAATCATCGCCTGGGGCTCCTGCCTGGAGGGCGACGGGACACCGGCGATGTGGCCGTGGGAGCAGGCGCTGGGCACGATCGTGTCCAGTTTGCCCGCTCCGGCGAGCAAGCAGTGGCTCACCGGCGAGCTGGGAAGCCTCCTTGCCGCGCGGGACGACGTGACCCGGGACCTTCCCGACGGCAACGCCCAGTTCCGGCTGTTCGAGCAGGTCGTCGCCCTCGTCGGACAAGCCTCGGCGCGGCGGCCGACGCTCCTGATCCTTGACGATCTCCAATGGGCCGACGCCGCATCCCTGCAGTTGTTGCATCACCTGGCCGGGCGGCTGCCCCAGGGCACCGCGATCATCGGCGCGCTGCGCGACCGCGCGCCCACAGTCAGCTCGAACCTCTCCCGGGTGCTGGCCGCCGTCAGCCGGCGGCCCGGTCACCGGAGGTTCCGGCTCGGCCCGCTCGGCCTGGCCGACGTGGCCGAACTCATCCGCCACGAGGCCGGCCAGGATCCCGGCGACGCCGTGGCCCGCGCCATCCACGCCCGTACCTCGGGCAACCCGTTCTTCGTCCGCGAACTGTCCCGGCTCCTCAGCGAGGCCGGCGCGATCGGCGACGGCGAAACGTCCGTATCGGCCGGGGTGCCGTCCACCGTCCATGACGTCGTCCGCGACCGAATGGCCGGGCTTGACGAACGCGCCCGCGACCTGCTGCACGTGGCCGCGCTCATCGGCCGCGACGTCGATCTCAGGCTGCTGTCCCGCGCCACCGGTGTCGGCGTCGCGGACTGCCTCCATCGCCTGGAACCGCTGCATACGCTCGGGCTGCTCGAATCCGGGCCGCAGGACCCGTCCTCGCTCCGCTTCGCGCACGACCTGGTTCGCGAGGCCGTTTCCGAGACCGCAACGACACAGCAGGTCACCCACCTGCATCTACGTGTCGCGGACGCGCTCGAACAGATCCATGCCGACGATGACGACGTCGCCGAACGCCTCGCGTACCACCTGTGGGCCGCCGGCCCCCTCGCCGAGCCCGTACGCGTCGCGGAGGCGCTGATCCGTGCCGGGCGCCGCGCCGCAGCCAAACTTGCGTTCGAGTCCGCCAATCGGCAGTTGCGCTCCGCCGTACAGGCCGCCCGGGCGTCAGGACTCATGGAGCTGGAGTTCTCCGCCCTCACGCTGCTCGCCATCGTCGTCAGACGGCAGTCGGGGTACGACGCCTCGACATTCGATCTGCTGGAGCGGGCCGAGTACCTGGCCCGCACCCTCGGTCGGGAGGCGGAGGCGGCCGACTTCCTCTTCATCCGTCTGATGGGTGCGTACACCTCCATCGAGAAGGGCCGTGGGCAGTTGGCCCGCCGAATGCACGAGCTCGGTCAGGTGTCCCCCGATCCCGCCGTCCGACGCTACGGCCGGCAGGCCTGGGGCCTGCATCAGTGGGACGTCGGCAACATCGGCGAGGCGTACCGGTCCTTCGCCGAGGAGGACGTCACCGCCGCCCTGGACGAGGAGACACCACTCCGGCGGGATGGCAGCATTCCCGGGGAAGGGCCCGGCTGGCGGGCCGTCATGACCGCGCTGCACGGTGACGTCGATGCCGCGCTGGCTTTCGTCGACACTTGGGACACCCCGGGCGATCCGTACGCGGCCTCGGTCTGGGTCTACTACACGACCATGATCGCTTCCATGGCCGGGGACCCTGCGCCGGCACGGCGAGCCGGCGAGCGCTGGGTCGCCACCGGCCTCGCCCGTCTTCGCGCCCAGATCGACCACTACATCCGGCAGAGCTGGTGTTGGGCACGTGCCCTCACCGGCGAGGATCCGGCCGGCGCGGCGGCCGAGGCCGAGGCCCTCCTGGTCGCCAACCTGCTCCATCCACCGCAGTGGGGCATCGCCTACCACTACGCATTGATCGCCGAGATGTGGCTGGCCGCCGGGTCGCCCGACCGGGCCGACGCCGCTCTCGACCGGGCCGACCAGGCGGTGTGGAGCTACGGCCAGCGATACGCCGAAGGGCTGCTCCTGCTGCTGAAGGCGCGCCTGCTGCAGGCCCGCGGTGCACCCCTCACCGCTGTCCGGACCGCCGCCGAGCTCGCCTACACGCAATCCACCGCATGTGAGGCGCACCTGTTCGCGCGGCGCGCCGAACGATTCCTCGCGGAACTTGGAGGCGATACATGACCGCAGGACCTGAGGAACAGCCCGGGCTGACGACCCTGGCCCGTGGGCTCTCGGCGCCGAAGGGCTTCGTCGACGCCAGCCTGGCCGCACCCGTCCCCGGAACGATTCGCCTGCTCGGGGGGATTCCTGCGCCCGAGGCCCTGCCGGTCGAGGCGATCCGCCGGGCATCGGCGCAGCTGTGGCCGGACGCCGACGCCGCGGTCGCATGCCTGCAGTATTCGCCGGCGCACGGTTCCGCCGCGCTACGCGACTGGATTGCGAAACGGGAGGGCGTCGACCCGAGCCGGATCGTGGTGACGAACGGCGGCATGCACGGCCTGGCATTGGCGGTGCTGACCGTCGTCGAGCGCGGTGCCACCGTCGCCGTCGACGATCCGGTGTTCCCGGGATTCCTGTGGGCCCTGGAGGTATCGACGAAGCGGATCCTGCCGGTACCGGTCCTGGCCGACGGCTTCGATGTCGAACACCTCGCCCGGCAGCTCGCCGCCGGCGCCCGGATCGCCGCGGCGTACACGGTGCCCGACTTCCACAACCCCGCCCAGGTCAGCCTCTCGGCGCCGAAGCGGCGGGCACTTGTCGACCTCGCCGAGCGGTACGGCTTCTACGTGATCGTCGACAACCCGTACCGTGAACTGCGCTTCGCCGGCCAGGACCAAGGCGTCGCGGTCTTCAACCAGTCGGACCGGGCGATCCACGTCAACACCTTCACCAAGACCCTCGGCCCCGGCTGGCGCGTGGGCTGGCTGGTGCTGCCGGACCACCTCGTGGACCCCGTGATCCGGCTGCGCAACCGCCTCGACGTACACACATCCTCGGTGACCCAGGCGATCGTCGAACGGCTGCTCACCGACGACGCCCAATGGTTCGACCGGATCGTACGCAGCGCGACCGCGCTGTACCGAGAACGCGCTGGTGTACTGATCGCCGCCCTGCGGGAACAACTCCCGGGCGCCCTCCAGGTCGTGGCCCCCGAAGGCGGGCTGTTCCTCTGGCCGCGGCTCACCGACGACGCCGTGGACCCCGCCGCGCTGTTCCAGCGGGCGGCCGCCCGCGGCGTGATCTACCAGCCGGGCGAGTTCTTCGCGGCGGACCCGGGGCTGCGGTCTTCGACCCGGCACCTCCGGTTCGCCTACAGCGACCGCACTCCCGAAGAGCTGCGGGAAGCCGTACGCCGGCTGGCTCTGGCCTTCTGAGGACACATGCGCGAAAGGCAGTCCCCATGGTGGATTCCCGGGAGGCACTCATGACCGACGTTCGGCTCCCCCTCCGCGCGCTCGTCCCGTTCGCCGCCGGTTCGGTCGGCATGGGCATCTGGGTCACCGTGCCCGGCATCTTCCTGCTGTACTTCCTGACCGACGTCCTGGCCGTGCCGCCGCACGCGGCCGGCCTGGCGCTGCTGGTGCCGAACGTCGCCGATATCGTGGTGCACCCGTGGGTTGGGCGGCTCTCCGACGCCAACCTGGCCGGCAGCGGCCACCGCCGGCGCCTGATGCTGGCCGGCTGCGTCGTGGTGGTCGCCTTCGTGGCCATGTTCGCCGTGCCGTCGGACCTGACCGGGACGACCGCCGCGATATGGGTCTCGGTGGCGCTGGTCGCCGGCAACCTGCTCTACTCGTGCTACCAGGTTTCCTACCTCGCCACACCGGCCGACCTGGGCATCGGCTACCACGAGCGGACCCGCCTCATGGGCTACCGCAATGTCGTGATCACCGTGAGCGTCCTGCTCGCCGGCGTAGCCGCGCCGCTGGTCGCCGGCGACGACCCCGGCGTCGGCGACTACACGAGGATGGCCCTGCTGCTCGGCGCGGCCATGCTTGCGGCGATGCTGACCGGCATCACCGGCGTCGCCCGCCTCCACCGGGCCGCGCCGGGCACCCCGGCCGAGCCCGGGCACCGCGGCGGGCTGCTTGTCGCGCTGCGCGACCGGCAGTTCCGTGCGCTGACCGCGTCATATCTGACCGTCGCGATCACGATGAACCTGGTACTGGCCGCCATGCCGTACTTCGCCGAGTACGAGCTGGGCCGCGCCGCGCTCACGACCGTGCTCATCGCGGCGTTCATGGCGCCGGCGGTTCTGGCCACGCCGCTGTGGGTACTGGTGGCCCGGCGTTTCGGCAAGCAGCGAAGCCTCCTCGCGGCCCAGGCCGCGTTCGTGGCCGGCTCGCTGGTGCTGGCTCTGGGCGCCGCGGCCGGCCTGCCGCTGCTGATCGCCGCCGTAACCGTGCTCGGCGTCGCGTTCGCCGCGATGCAGCTGATGCCGCTGTCGATGGTGCCCGACGTCGTCGCCGCCGCCGGGCCGGCCGGTACCGCCAGCGCGGGCAGTTACACCGGCGTATGGACCGCCGCCGAGGCCACCGGCGGCGCGTTGGGGCCGTACGTGTACTCGGCCTGCCTGGCTGCGGGCGGGTTCGTGGCCAGTACCGCGGGCGAGCACGTCACCCAGTCTTCCGGCGCGCTGACGGCCATTCGCTACGGCTTCACCCTCGTGCCGGCGGTACTCATGACGATCGCCATCGCGGTGCAACGCCGGTACACCTTGGACGAACGCGCCCACGCCACGGCGCCGCGTACCGTCGTCCGGGAAAACGCACTGGAGTAACGCCGCCCGGCATCCCAGCAGGGATTACCTAAGTCATACCGATTCCGGCCGGCCCGGTTCTTCGTAGCGTCTCCGGCATGGAGCTGATCGAGAAGTACCTCGCCATCTGGAACGAGACCGACCCGAACTCCCGCCGCGGCCTGATCGACCAGGTTTGGGCGCAGGACGGCACCTACACCGACCCTCTGGCCCAGGTCGCCGGCCGGGACCAGATCGACGCCCTCGTGGGCGCGGTCCAGCAGCAGTTCCCGGGCCTGGTGTTCCGCCTCGGCGGACCGGTGGACGCGCACCATGACCTGGCCCGGTTCACCTGGCACCTGGGCCACCCGGACGCCGAGCCGATCGCCATCGGTTTCGACGTCGCCGTCATCCACGACGGCCACGTCGCCGCGGTGCACGGCTTCCTCGACCGCGTCCCGTGCTGAACCCGCCGCGCGATCACCGCGCCACCTCCGGCGTATCAATGCCCGGCACGCTCGGGACCGACGTCTGCCGGCGCAGCTCGCACTCGGCGGCGACCCCGCCGAGCGCTCCCCAGACTCGCTGGGAAGCGGTCGGCAAACGCATGAGACCCACCGCTCCCACGGCATAGGCGAAGATGCCGACGGCGGCCGCCTCCGCCAGGATGACCAACCAGTTCTCCTGCACCCGCACTCCGCTCTCGTGCTCGCTCGTCGGCAGGTGGCAGGGAGGGTGCCGATCGTCGCGGCCGCGTTCGACAAGGGCCCCGCCGAGGAGCCGGAACGGCTCGTCTACAGCGGGCGGCTCAGGGCCACGGCCGAACCCAAGGAGGTCCGGCTCGCCGAGGCGTTTTGCACCGAGGGGTGCTGCGGTGGTCTGTACGTAACGATCGTTCGCGAAGGCTCCGACGTGGTCTGGAAGGACTGGCGCTCCTCCGGAAGTCCCAGGCCGGCCCGGTGTCGGCCTGGGACTGCGGGAAGCCCCGGCTCAGGCCGACGCGCTCTTGACGAGGAACTGGTAGATGACCTGTGGTGAGCGGTGGCCGGCCCGGTCGACGCTCACCACGAACATCCGTTTCGGACCGGACGACTGCGGCGTCCAGGTGATCGTCGCGGAGCCGCCGAGCGCGTCGGCCCCGGCGAACTCGGTGGGACTGAGCTCGCCCCAGAGGTACCCGACGATGTCGGTCTCACCGTTCGCGGAGAAGGTGAACTGGCCCGGGATGCCCGGTCCACCGGAGCCCGGGAGCACGAACCCGGGTGGATACTGGACGGAGGACACCAGCGGCGGGTTGGCCGGCGGCACGAAGTCGGCGACGACCGTGCACGGCTCGCTCCACCCCGAGACCGCGGCGTCGTCATCGACGGCCCGGGCGGTGATCTGGTAGGTCTGGCCGTCGGAGAACACCCCGTCCGGTACGGTCACGGATGCGTTGGTCCGGGGCGGACCGGGAATGGTACTCAACTCGGTGCGCCGGGTCGGGTCGCTCACCGGCGCGATGGCGAAGGTCACGCTGACCATCTCGTCGCTCGAGCCCGAATCCCCGTCGGGGTCGGAGTCGGCGGCGCTGAGCCCGGGCTGCGGCGAGCCGAGGTAGTAGGGCGCGGACCCGCAGAGTTGGCTGTCGACGCTCAGGCCGGTGGGTACCCGAGGCGCCCGGTTGTACTGCACGATCAGCTTCACCGCGTGGTCGAACGTGCGGCCGTAGCGTGGGTTGGCCTCCAGGCGTTGCGGAACCCGCAGCTCCAGGGTGACGGTGGAGCGGCCTGCGGCCAGCGCGGCGACGAGGGTGTCCCGGACATCCCAGGCGTCCCGCCACGACGGGCAGCCTTCCGTGCTGGGCGTACCGTCCACCAGGCCCGACTCGGCCGGCGGGCGCCGCCACGTCGGCGCCGTGAAGCCGGCGGTCCGGCGCAGCTCGACGGCGGGCTCCGCGGTGCAGTCGTTGGCCGACTTCTCCGAGGTGACGATCTCGGCCGCCGGTACGGTCGCACCGGCGAACGACGAGATGTCGAACGTGAAGTAGGACCGGGAAAGATGCGTCCTGCCCGCACTGTCGCGCCAGACGCCGACCGGAGCGTCGACCGCCTCGTTCACGTGGGTTTGCAACGGCTGCCGTGCATCGGTGTACGCCCACGTGGTGGCGCCGACACCGACCTGCGTGTACGCGACCGCAGGGGCGGCGTCGAGCGCTACGAACCCGCCGGCGACGACCCCCGCGGCCATTGCCAGGCTGATGAATCGACGCCTGTGCCAGGTGCTGTTCATCGGACTCCTCGTACATGAGGGACCCTGCCGCGTCGGCAGGCACCCACAACACGCCCGGCTCGGCCGGATCGTTGCGCCCGTACCGCAACGGCGCTACCCGCTCGGCGCCGGACTCGGGCAGGCGACCCGGTCGCTCGCCCACAGGAAGTTCCCGATGCCGGGCCGCGGCACCCGGAACGGGTCGACCTTCATCATGTCCGTCCCGGTGGTGATGGTGCCGGGAATCACCGCCGGCCCCTCCGCGACGTACAGGGTCCTCCCCAGGCACTGGGTCGGCATGACGGCCGCGAAGTGCACGGTGGGGTTGGCCGGGTCGAGGTAGGAAGTGCCCGACCGGAACAGGTGCTGGACGTCCGCCTCGTCGATGGTGTAGGACGCCCAGAACACGCGCAGCCGTTCATTTGGGCACCTCGGTTTGGCCGGCGCCAGACTCACGTCGATATCGAAGCCCACGACCCCGGTCACGTTGGCGTTCATGGTCGGCACGCACGACGGCGACGACGACGCCGTCGACCGTCCCGGTGCGCTGGTCGGCGAGCCGGTGACCGATGATCCGCCGGCCCCGGCCCCGGGCCCCGGCGGCCGGCTCGACGTCGCCGGAGACGGCTCGATGGAGGTCGATACCGACGGGCTCGGCGTGGTGGCCATCTGGGGAGTGCCGCTCGCGCGGGCCACGACCACGGCGACGCCCGACGTCGCGAGCACCAGCGCGGCGACCGCGCCCACCAGCCGGCGTCGGCGCCGGGTCGCGACGGTGCGGCGTGCGGCCTCCACACCGGGCGCGGTCGACGGTACTTCCGCGCGCAGTGCCGCGAATCGGGAAACGAGCGGATCGCGGCTAGACATCGGCGCCCGCCTCCATGCCGGAGTCGCCGAGCTCGGCGGCGAGCGCCGCTCGTGCCCGAGAAAGCCAGGATTTGACGGTACCTTCGGCAACGGTCAGCTCCGCGGCGATCGCGGGCACCGTCAAGTCGGCCACGTAGTACAACACAATGACCCGCTGCTGCTGCGGTGACAGTTTCGCGATCGCCGCGACCAGCGCGACCCGATCGGGGCTCGGACCCGGCACCGGCTCGTCACGCTGCCGCCGCGCGAAGGTCATCGCCGAGCGCACGCGGCGCCAGCGGCTCGTCGCCAGGTTCCAGGCCACCCGGCGAATCCACGCCGCCGGGTCGTCGTACGTCGCCAGTCGCGACCAGCGGTCCAACGCCCGGCAGAACGCCTCCTGCACCACGTCCTGCGCCTCGGCCAGGTCGCCGGTCTGCGCGAGGAGCTGCACGACCAGCGAGTGGAAATTCGCCGCGTAAAATTCGCTGAAGTCGGCCAGGGTGCCCGGTGTCCCCGGCCGCGGTACTGGACCCCCGGCGCGGCCCGGCAGTGTGATCACAGTACGCATTCCTCCCCCGCGCGCCGCGCTCACGGCCGAGGCGCCCGCCACTACACGCCTGAGGGGTACGAAGCGTTGCACTCGGCCACGCCGATTCTGCGCTCAGGACGGAGCCGGCGTCGGGGTAGGGCTGTCCCCCGTAGCCGGGCGGGGGCTGGCGCCATGGCCGACTCGGTGGTCGGCGGCAGTGTGCCGGGGCTCCGCGGTGACGAGGCTGAAACCCGTTGATACGGGTCGCTTCGGCTAAGGGGATGGCTATGGCTCACGGGTTCATCGCGCGCATCGGGCAGTGGTGCTTCCAGCACCGGTGGGGGGTGCTCGGACTGTGGCTCGCCGCCGTGATACTCGGCGTCCTCGCGGCCGGGCCGGTCTTCGACGCGCTCGCCGCGAACAACGCTCCCAAGACGATGGAGTCCTTCCGGGGGCAGAACGTGCTGGCCACGCAGTCGACGCAGGGCGACACCGTGATCGGTGTCGTCGACGGGATCGATCCGGCGGCGGCGCCGGTGCGTGCCGACGTGCTGGCCCTGGCCGGGAAGTTGCGCGGGATCGACGGGGTGCACCAGGTGGTGACGCCCTTCGATGACGGTCTGCCGGCCGAGCAGGCGGCGGGGCTGATCGCCAAGGATCACCGCGGCCTGCTGATCCAGGTCACCCTGGCCAACCTCAGCGACGAGGCCCAGGACACCGCGGCGACCGCGCTCACCGACGCCCTGCATTCCGGGGCCGCGACGCTGCGCGGCGACGGACAGCCCGGCGCCCGCATCCGGGTCGGTGGTGGGCCGGTGCTCAACCAGCAGGCCAACGCGCAGGCCGGTGCGGACCTGTCCAAAGCCGAGTCGATGTCGCTGCCGATCACCCTGGTCGTGCTGGTGTTCATCTTCGGGGGCATCATCGCGGCCGGCATGCCGGTGCTGGCCGCGATCGTGTCGATCGCCTTCTCGATGACGATGCTTCTCGTGTTCACGAAGTTCACCGAGCTCGACTCGAACGCGGTCACGATCGTCACGCTGCTCGGGCTGGGGCTGTCCATCGACTACGGCCTGCTGCTCGTCGCGCGGTACCGGGAGGAGCTCGCCGCCGGCCACGACCCCACGGTCGCCGTGAGCCGGGCCTGGGCCACGGCGGGGCGGACGATCGCGTTCAGCGCCCTCACCGTCGCCGCCGCCCTGAGCGGCCTCCTGCTGTTCGGCATCACCGGCCTGTCCGCCCTGGGCGCGGCCGGGATCTCGGTGGCCATCGCCGCCATGCTGGTGTCGCTTACCTTCACCGCCGCGCTGATCGGCCTGGCCCGCAAGCGCATCAAGCCGTCGAAGCGGGCCGCTCGCCGGGCCGCCGAGTCGGGGTTCTTCGCCGGGCTGGCCCGCATCGTGCAGCGCCGGCCGGTACTCACCACCGTCCTGGGCGGCGCCGCCCTCGTCGCCGTCGCGCTGCCCGCCCTCGGCACCAGCATCCACCTCGACGACCTCGGCGCGCTGCCGCCGAAGATGGAGTCGGTGCAGGTCGAGCACGAGCTGACCGGCAACTACGGGCAGAGCGCGGCCCCGGCCGTCATCGTCGTCGCCCACACCGGCCCGGCCGATCTCGACGCCTGGGCGGCCCGGTTCGACGGCACGCCCGGCGTCGCCCTGGTCCACCCGGCCGAGGACGCCGGCAACGGCCTGGCCACCATCGGCTTCGAGGCCACCGGCGACCCCGAGGGACCGGCCGCCCAGGACCTCGTCGAGCGGATCCGGGCCGACCGCCCCGGCGGCGGCGAGTCCTGGGTGACCGGCAGCGGTGCCTTCGTCGCCGACGTGGTCGGCCAGATCACCGACCGGCTGCCGCTGGCCCTCGGCGTGACGCTGCTGGCGATGGTCGTGCTGCTGTTCGCCATGACGGGCTCGGTGGTGGTACCGCTGAAGGCCGTCCTCATGAACCTGCTGTCCCTGGGGGCCACGTTCGGGGTGCTGACCGCCGTCTTCCAGCACGGGTTCCTGGCCGGGCCGCTCGGGGTGCTGACCGTCGGCGGGCTGAGCCCGTTCACGGTGGTGAGCGTCTTCGCGTTCGCGTTCGGGCTCTCGATGGACTACGAGGTCTTCCTGCTGGGCCGGATCAAGGAGTACACCGACAAGGGCTTCCCCACCGATGTGGCCGTCCGCCGCGGGCTGCAGCACTCGGGCCGGATCATCACGTCGGCGGCGCTGCTCATGGTGATCGTGTTCGGCTGCTTCGTGACCGGCGAGATGGGCGGGGTGCAGCAGATCGGCCTCGGGCTGGCGGTGGCGGTCGCGGTGGACGCGACGCTGGTCCGGTGCGTGCTGGTCCCGGCGACGATGACGCTGCTGGGCCGGGCGAACTGGTGGGCCCCGGCCTGGCTGCGGCGCCTGCACGGCTTCATCGGCCTCAGGGAGACGGTGCTGGACGAGCCCGAGATCGCGGCCGCCGAGGCGGCGCCGGTCCGGGTTGCGCCGGTCGGCCCCGCACCGGTCCGGGTTGCGGCGGTCGCCCCCGCGGCGGTCCGGGTTGCGCCGGTCGAGCCGGTTGAGCCGGCGCCGGTGGCGGAGGGGCGGCGGGGCAAGTCGCTGCTGGTGGCGTACACCTGGTGGCTTCTGCTCGGGCTCTTCGGGGCGCACCATTTCTACCTCGGCCGCAAGCGCTGGGGCTGGACGTACCTGGGCACGGTCGGGCTCCTCGCGCTCGGCTGGCTGACCGACCCGTTCCTGCTGCCCCGCTACATCCGCGCCGCCAACGCCCGGCCGCAGCCGGCGGCGGAACCGGCCCGCGAGCTGGTTCGCTCCTAGCGGTACACCCGGCGGGGCGCCGTTCTCCCGAACTCGGAGCGGCGCCCCGCACCGCGCGCACCAACGGCTCAGCGAGCTTCCGCGGCGGCGAAGTAGTCGCCGTGTTCGAGGTCTTCGAGCAGCGTGTGGTGGCTCGGCGTCCAGCCGAGCAGCTCGCGGGTGCGCGCGCTGGAGACCGGGACGTCGGCGGCGAACACGGCGGCCAGGGGCGCGCTCCCGAAATGCGACGGGGCCTCGTCCACCCCGACCGGCACCACGGGCAGGTCGAGCGTGCGGCCGATCTTCTCGGCGATGTCCCGCAGCGGGACGCCGCTCTCCGCCGTTCCATGCAGCGCGGTTCCGGCCGGCGCCTTCTCCAGCGCGAGCCGGAACAGGGTGGCCGCGTCGAGTCGGTGGACCGCGGGCCATCGGTTGGCCCCGTCCCCGATGTAGGCCGACACGCCGGTCCTGCGGGCGGTCGCGACAAGCATCGCGACGAACCCGTAGTCGCCCGGACCGTGCACCGTCGGGGCGAGACGGATCACGCTGGCGCGCACTCCCCGATCGGCGTAGCCCAGGCAGCTCCGCTCGCCGGGGATCCGATACGCGGCGAACGCATCGCCGTCGGGGGCGTCGGTCTCCTCGCTCACGCGGCCCGGAGTCATGACCATCGTTCCGGACGTCGATACGAACGGTTTGCCGGTACCGGCCAACGCGGCTCCCAGCGTCTCGATCGCGTTGACGTCACGTCTGGTGATTCCGGCCCAGTCGCCGGGCTCGCCGCCGGCGGCCATGTGCACCACACCGTCGGCGGCGGCCGCGCCGATGCGCAGCCGGTCGAGATCGTCGAGCGAGCCGGCGAAAGGCTCCGCTCCCAGCTGGGCCAGGCGATCCGCCGAGGCGGTCGAGCGGGCCAGCCCGGTAACCCGGTGACCCGCGGACAGCAGCTCCGACACGACAGCGGGACCGGTCAGGCCGGACCCTCCGGTGAGGAACACATGCATGGTAGTTCTCCGCAAGCTAATTGGAGCGCGTTCCGTTTCGTCGGCGACGTTACACAACCGGAGCGTGCTCCGCTAGAGTGACGTGGTGTCCCAACCCGTTCGCAGCGACGCGGCGCGCAACCGTCAGGCGCTCATCGAGGTGGCGACGAGGCTGTTCGTCGCGGCCGGGGCCGGCGGCGAGCCCTCGCTGCGGCTGATAGCCCGCGAGGCCGGGGTCGGCATCGGCACGCTGTTCCGGCACTTCCCCACCCGCGAGGCGTTGGTCGAGGCCGTTTACCAGGACCAGGTGCGTCGCCTGACCGATGGCGCGGAGCACCTTCTCGCCGCCCACCCGCCCGCGCAGGCCATGCGCCGCTGGATGGACCTGTTCAGCGAGTGGCTGGCCACCAAGAACGGCATGATCGACACCCTGCGCGCCATGATCAACAACAAGCAGCTCGGCTCTGCGCACACCCGCACCGAACTGCTGGCCGCCATCGACAAGATCCTCGCCGCCGGCCGCGCCGCCGGCGACATCGGCGCGCACGCCACCTCCGAGGACGTCGCGGCCGGCCTCATCGGCATCTTCACGGTGGCCCCGATCACCAGCAGCAGCGAACAGGCCGCCCGGCTGCTCGACATCTTCATGAACGGCATTTCCGCACCCACCACCGGCGAGAAGACGCTGCCGGCCCTAGGTTCCGTGTAGTGGACCTTGCCCACCTCGGCGCGCCGATCGGTCCGATGACCCGCGTCCACGGCGGGTTCGCCAACCGGCTGTACCGGCTCGACACCGATCAGGGGTCGTTCGCGGTGAAGGAGATGAACCTCCTCGATCGCCGCTCGGCCTACCGGGCCGAGGACGTGTTCAGGTTCGAGCGGGCGGCCTTCGCCGCCGGCATCGCGATGCCAGAGCCGATCTCGGTGAGTGACCACACACTCGTTCATCGATGGGTCGAAGGCGAAAAGATTCCCGAGGCACCGGTACCAGCGGCGTACGCGTTCGAGATCGGTGAGATTCTCGCGCGCATCCACGCGCTCGACGTGGAGTGGACCGACGACTCGACCGAGGACCCGGCGTCACGGGACTGGCCCGAGCTCGCCGAGCGGGCGACGGCGACCGGACAGCCCTGGGCCGCCGAACTCACCGCCCAGGTCGAGACGTTCCTCGCGATCGCCCACTTCGTCGACACCTGCGAGCGACCGGGCCCGGTCGTGCTGACCCACAAGGACATCCAACCGTGGAACCTGCTCGCCCATGAGGGCCGGCCGGTGGTGCTGGACTGGGAGCTCTCGGGGATGCTCGACCTGTCCGGTGAGCTCGGCTCGACCGCGCTGAGCCTCGCGAAGGGGCCGGGCTTCGACGACATTCGGCCCGCCGTCTTCCGCTCGGTCCTCGACGGCTACGTCGCAGGGGGCGGAGCGCCGCCGCCGTGGGGTCCGAGCTGGTTCGTGTTCATGATCGATGGCTGGCTGGGGCACACGAGGTGGAACATCCTGCGCTGCCTCGCCGGTGTCGAGGCGGGCACCGGCCCTGACCTCGCGCTGTCGCACGAGTCCGCACGCAACGGCGTGCGCGGCCTCCCCGTCCTGTTCGGCCGGCTTCCGGAACTGCAGGAGCTGCTCAGGTACCGGTGACCCTGCCCCTGCAAGAACCGGTGCGGTGTGCGCCTCGAGCCGGGCGCACACCCGCACCCCTCGTCCTTACTTCGTCGGGCCGTGCGTGTCGAGCGTGAACGTCTGCAGGTCGGCCGGGGCGTGGTAGACGACCCGGGCGCCGTCCTTCGTGCCGAGCACGTGATACGTGCCGTCGGCGCCCTTCCGGACGCTGTCCACGGTGACCGCCGCGTCCTTGGTCTTCATCGCCGCGGTCACCTTCGCGAGCTCGTCGCCGGTCACCGCCGTGCCCATGTCGTGGCCGCCGCGGCCGCCCCGCCCGCCCGCGGCCTGGGTGACGGTCTTCAGGTCGGCGCTGACGTCGTAGAACACCTTCGCGCCGTCCTTCGTGCCCAGCACGTCGTACGAGCCGTCCGGGTCCTTGCGCACGGCCGTCACCGTGACCGCCGAATCCTTGGCCTTCATCGCCGCGGTCACCTTCGCCAGCTCGTCGCCGGTCACCGCCGTGTCGGCCGCCCCGCCGCCGCGACCGTGGCCGCCCGATCCGGTGCTCGCCGAGGCGCTCGGCGCCGGGGCGGCCGTCTCCGCACTGGCCAGCGACGCCGCCCCGAACACGAACACGCCCGCGCCCACCACCCCGGCCGCCGCCAGACCAACCCGCCGAATCGCCTTCACCGACATACCGAACTCCTCGCCATCCCCGGCGCCGGCTCACTGCCCGCGCTCACGAAATCACAGAGTCGGGACCGTTCCTGGCAGGGTCCTGGCACGGACCTGGCGTACACCTGGCATTGGCGATTCTTATCCCGCTCTTATCCACCGGCGGAGCTCGGATGCGCGGCGATGCGGGCCAGCTCGTCGCCCCGCCCGTGCATGTACCGCTGCCGGGCCCAGCACGTGAAGGCGGCGAGCGCGGCCGGCGACGAGCCCGGCGACCACGCCTCCTCCTTGGTCAGGTCGAAGTAGGTGAGCAGCTTGAGCTCGGGGTACGCGCCCGACCGCAGCGTCGTGTTCATGTCCCTGAGCCACTGGGCCTTGTCGCCGCCGTCCTCGGTCGACGCGAACTCGCCGATCATCACCGGGCGGTTCGGCGCGACGGTGCGGGCCTTGGCGTAGGCGGCGGCGAAGGTCTGGTCGAAGGTTGTCCAGTGGTCGACCGCCGGGTCCCACGAAGGGCCGAATCCCCAGTTGTACCCGTCGATGCCAACCCAGTCGACGTAGGCGTCGCCGGGGTAGGCGGCCGCCGGGTCGTTGTAGGGCGCGTCCGGTGACGAGCCGTTGTTGAAGGCCCACACCCATTGCACGTTGCGCGCGCCGGCGGCGGCGACGAGGTCGTGCACGTGGCGGTACGCCCGCACGTACAGGGTCGGGTCGGCGTTGTTGTTCGCGATGCCCCACGGGTACCAGTTGCCGTTGAACTCGTGGCCCCAGCGGACCAGGATCGGCATGCCCACGGCGGCGAACTCCCTGGCGCGGGCCGTGATGTAGCCGTCCCACGAGCCGTCGATGACGTCCCGCAGGTGGATCTGCCCGGGGTCGTTCGGGCCGAGGGCGGTGTCCCACGGTTCCCAGGTGTAGTGCGGCATGATGCCGTGGCGCCAGAGCGTCTTGGCCTCCGTCACCGGGAAGGGGCGGCCGCTCCCCCAGCTGTCGAACCACATCACGCTGGCGGGGGTGACACCGTAGAGGCTTCTGACATTGGCGGCGATCGTGGTGGGATCCTCCTCCCGGAACATGCCCAGGTAGCGCGTCGGCGGCGTGTCCCGGCCGGCTCCGGCCGCGGCGGCGGTGCCGGTGCCGGACACCACCAGCGCGACGGCGGCGGCCGCCGCACACAGCAGCGTTCGCATCCGCATGTTGCCTCCTTGTCGATGATGAGAGCGCTCTCCCGGCGGTCCGTCGATAGACGGCGGCGATTGGTAGCGCTTCCAGTCCCCAAGCTAAACGATCGATGCCCTCGACGTAAAGAGGCCTTGACACGCAGGCGCCGACATCCCACCCTTCATCGGCGTCACTGGATTGGCGACTGGAAGCGCTTCCAAATCTGGAGGTACCTGGACAACCAGTCGTGCCCGAGCGGCTGCTCCGGCAAGCCCTACGCCTCCGGCGAGTACCGCAGCAACGACCTGTTCTCCTACGGGCGTTTCGAGACGCGGCTGAAGGCCGTCAAGAACCCCGGCACCGTGACCTCGTTCTTCACCTACACCGGGCCCAGCGACGCGCTGACCGCCACCTACGACTGGGCGCGGTACACCAGCTACTGAAACCCGGTCAGGCCGATTCCCGCACGACGATCCGCGTGGGCAGGATGAGCGACGCCGGTTGGGCGCCGTCCAGCAGCTCGACCAGCATGCGGGCGGCCTCGCGGCCCAGCGACTGCACCGGCTGGTGCATGGTGGTGAGCTTCGGGTCGGTGTGCAGCGCGATCGGCATGTCGTCGAAGCCCACCACGGCCACGTCGCCGGGGACCGTGCGGCCGGCGTCGCGCAGCACCCGCATGGCCCCGGCCGCCATGTTGTCGTTGGCGGCGACCACGGCGTCGAGGTCCGGTCGCGCGCCCAGCAGCGCGCGCATGGCCTCGACCCCGCCGGCCTCCATGAAGTCGCCGGGGGCGGTGGCGTACGGCTCGAGGCCGGCCAGGAGCAGCGCCTCCGCATAGCCGCGAAGACGTTCCCGGCCCACGGCGGTGTCCTCGGGCCCGGCGATCATCGCGATGCGGCGGCGGCCGCCGCGGATCAGGTGCTCGGTCGCCGTCCGTGAACCGCCGGCGTTGTCGACGTCGACGTAGTAGGGAGGCGTCCCGTGCACCGGCAGGCCGACGAACACCGTCGGCAGGCCGGACTTGGCGGCGATGTCGACCAGGGGGTCGGCGCCGCGCGTCGCGACAAGCATCACGCCGTCGGCCCCGCGGGTCTGCAGGAAGTTCCGCAACCGCCGCTGGCCGTGGTCGTTCGTGGCCAGGCTGAGCATGAGGTGCAGGTCGGTCTTCTCCAGCGCGGCGGACGCGCCGACGATGACCTGCGCGAAGAACGGGTCACCGAACACCTCGGGCCCGTCGCCGGAGACCGCCAGCACGACGACGCCGGTCTGGCGGGTGGCGAGCGCCCGCGCGCTGCGGTTGGGGGTGAACCCGAGCTCCCGGATCGCCTTCTCGACCGCGTCCCGCTTGGCGCGGCTCACGTTGGGGCCGTTGTTGATGACCCGGGAGGCGACGGTGCGGGAAACACGGGCGCGCTCGGCGACCTCATCGAGGGTCGGCGGTCGAGACGGCACCGGTGACGGCATGTGTGGTACCTCCGCTCGCGGTCCCGCCATGGTAGGTAGCCCCGCGCGGACCTGTAAAGCTGCCCGCCGGGGCCGGACGTGCGGGTCCTACGCAGATCGGGGAGAGCGGCGCGCGCGGCGGTGCGAGAATGCGATCATGACCGAGTACCGGGCCCACTTCGGCTTCGACATTGCATTTGCCAACGGCGGTTCGCTGGCCGGTGAGGGGTTCCGGCTCGACCTGCCCGCGCCGGACCTGTCCGAGGCGGCCATCGGCGCGCTGCTCGTGCGGCATCTCGGGCTCGCGCTCGTTGGATCGGTACACCTGCGGGATCTTGAAATCGTCGAGGAGACGCACCGGGGTAGCCGGGGAGTCGAGACGGCGCCTGTCGCTGCGCGCGTTGTCGATCTGAGTCACCGCATCCGGGCCGGGCTCGTCACCTATCCGGGGCTACCCGCGCCGACGATCGCGCCGCACCTCACGCGCGAGGACTCGCGTGCCCGGTACGCGGCCGGCACCGAGTTCGCGATGGACATCATCACGATGATCGGCAACACCGGCACGTACCTCGACGCGCCGTTCCACCGGTACGCCGACGGGGCCGATCTCGCGCGGCTCGACCTCGCCACGCTCGTGGACCTGCCCGCCGAGGTGTTTCACCTGCACGACGCGTGGGGCGCCGATGCGCGCGGCATCCGGGCCGCGACCCTCGCCGATCGGGGCGTGCGCGGCGCCGCGGTGCTGCTCGACACCGGGTGGAGCCGGCACTTCGGCACGCCGGAGTACGGGCGCGGGGCGCCGTTCCTCACCGGTGAGGCGGCCGAGTACCTCGTCGAGGCCGGCGCGGTGCTGGTCGGCATCGACTCGGTAAACATCGACGATGCCGAGAGCGGCGGGGAGCGCCCGGCGCACAGCGTCCTGCTGCGGGCCGGCGTCCACGTCGTAGAGCACCTCACGAACCTGGCCGCCCTGCCCGCCCGCGGCGCGCGGTTCACGGCCGCGCCGCCGGCGGTGGAGGATTTCGGCACGTTCACGGTGCGGGCCTTCGCCCGCCTGCCGTAGCGGCGTCGGGCGGAGCTCCCCGGCCCGGGATCCGCCGGACCGGGGAGCTCGATCAGCAGCCGGTCACCGACCCCCGCAGCGGACTCCGCCCGGACCCGCCTTCGGCGGCCGTAGCCGCCACACTCCGAACGAGCAGACGACCACGAAGACCCCCGCGATGACCACGAAGAACCACGGCGGCGCGACGATCGACTCCCGCACCTTGCCGCACGGGTCCGACGCCGAATAGTGCACACGGGAGCGGCCGCCGACGCTGATCTCGCGTGCCGGCGGGTTCGAGCCCGTGTCCACCCGCGACTCGCAGGTCCGCCCGGTCGCGTCCACGAACGTGACCTCGTACACCCGGCGGCCCGGCGCATTCGTCATGATCTTGACTACGGTGGCGTCGACGGTCGCGCCGCGGGCATCGTCGATCGCCTGCCCGGCGGCCGCCGCCCCGGCGGCCAGGAACACGACCGCCGCCACCAGCAGCACGACGCGGCCCGCCCGACGGTTCCCTCGATCTCGCCGAGTCTGCATGCCCGTACGCTACCTGCCGTTGTGGTAGAACAAGATCACCGTGCCGCTGTCCCCGCTGGCCAGGCCGCTCCCCTTGCTGGGCACCTTCACACCGACCTTGTCGGACAACCCCACGCCGCCCATCAATGTATGGACCGGCTGCTTGGCGTCGTTGCTTCCCCAGGCATAGCTGCCGGCGACCGGCCCACCGCCGGCCTCGACCGTGTCGAAGTGTCCCGCCTGATCGGCGATGTCGCCGTCCGACAGGACGCCTTGAATGGACACGCCCGCGCCGGCCTGTACCCCCTGGCTGGTCCCGCCGGTCGCCCAGATGCCCCAGCCGTGCGAGTCGATGCCGATGCAGACGGACCCGCTGACGCCGAACCAGGCCGCGGCGCCACCAGCCAGGCAGATTCCCATCGTCCCCGGGCCCGAGGCGGAACGGCATTGGTACATCCCCGTGCCGTGGATGACGAGACATCCGCCCTCCACCTCGACGACGACCCCTTCGGAGCCGTCACCCGGGGCGACGACGACGCCCTTGGGCATGATCAGCAGCCCGCTCGCCGTCGGCCGGCTGCCCGTGTCCGGCGGGCCGGGATTCGGGTTGGCCGGCATGACCAGCGGCCCGCTGGCCGTGGGGCGGCTTCCCGGGTCGGGGACCTCGGAGTTGGTCCAGCTGGCGCAGCCCTCCACGCTGATTGCGCAGCCCGGCTTGTTGTTGGGGACCTTCTTGCGGGGATCGGTACCCCCCTTGCCGTAGTGCGGTGCGCCGCAGTTCTCCAGGTGCGTGAGGGAGCACGGGTACTCGAACGCGGGCGAGTCGGTGGGAGCGTGGTCGTTGTAGAGGCCGGCCGGGTCGCTGCCGTTGACCGGATCGTTGCCGGCGTAGCCGTAGCCGCCGATCTGGTTGAGGTCGTTGCCCTCGAAGACCGGGTCGCGCTGCAGGAACCGTCCGGTGAGCGGGTCGTAGTTGCGGGCGCCGAGCAGGTCCAGGCTCGAGGCCGGGTCGGCGGGCTGGTTGACGAAGGCCCGGTTGTCGGCCCAGGCGCCGGGCGCCGTGCCGCGGGTGCCGCCGAACGGGGTGAAGTACCGCCGGGTCTCGGT
>NZ_JBEZDS010000068.1:0-46951 GCF_040648435.1 Dactylosporangium sp. NPDC049140
CCAAAGAAGCGCGCCCATGCCACGGGGTAAATTTCAATTGGCACTGGCTTAACAAGCACCCTGTTGAGTTCTCAAACAACCAACACACACCGCCGAGCTTCACCGTTTCCGGTGCAGCCCGCCCGGGGCGTTTCTTACCGTTCCAGTCTAGCAGGTCCGCTTTGCTGTGTCAAGTCCGTCTTGCGGTACTTTGTCCAGTTCAGCGCACACACAACAGCTCTTCCGGTTACCCGGTCGAGTGTCGTAGGGTGTCGGCAGGACGTCCGCTGCGGCTCACTTCCATGATCCGCGGTGCTCGTCCGTGTCCCTGCCGAGGAGCTACTTTACCCGCTCCGCGTCCGACATCCAAATCGCGGCTGTCGACCGTATTGCGGGCACGATCGTTTGCCGGTCACCCGGTTCGTGATCGCTTTGGCTTTGGCAGGACGACCGCCGCGGCGCGACTGGCGCTCCGCTATCTCGTCCGTTTCCCTGCCGACCTTCTACATTACCCGGCCTTCCGATCTCCACCAAATCGATCATCCTCTTTGGTGTTGACCGGCGCGCCGGGCGCCTGTAGCGAGGTGAGAAGCTACGCGGCGCCCGGCGCGAGAGTCAAATCGAGGGTCACACGGCGACGAGCTCGACCCCGGCGAACGTGCGCTTTCCCTTGCGCAGCACCAGAAGCCCGCCCGCGAGGGCCCGCTCCGCGGCCACGACCTCCTCGGCGTCGGCGACGCGCTCGTTGTTCACGTACGCCCCACCCTCCGACACCGTGCGCCGCGCCTCGTTGCGGCTGGCGGCCAGCCCGGCCGCGATGAACAGGTCGGCGACCGTCGAGCCGGGCGCCGCCTGGACGAGGCCGGCCTCGCTCAGCGCGGCCCTCAGCGTCGAGGCCGAGAGTTCGCCCAGTGAACCGCGGCCGAACAGCGCCTGGCTCGCGGCGATCACCTGCGCGGTCTCCTCGGGCCCGTGCACGATCTTGGACATCTCCTCGGCGAGGCGCCGCTGCCCGAGCCGGGCGGCCGGGCGTTCGGCGGTCTCCTTCTCGATGGCCTCGATCTCCTCGCGCTCCAGGAACGTGAGCTTGCGCAGCAGGCTGCCGACGACGGCGTCCTCGAGGTTCACGAAGTACTGGTACAGCGCGTAGGGGCTGGTCAGCTCCGCATCCATCCAGAGGCTCCCGCCGCCGGTGGACTTGCCGAGCTTCTCCCCCGCCGAGTTCACCAGCAGCGGCGTGGCCAGGAGGTGTACCGAGTCACCCTCCACGCGATGGATCAGGTCGGTGCCCGCCGTGAGGTTGCCCCACTGGTCGCTGCCGCCGGTCTGCAGACGGCAGCCAAACCTGCGGTACAACTCCAGGAAGTCCATCCCCTGAAGGATCTGGTAACTGAACTCGGTGTAGCTGATCCCGGCATCGGAGTTGAGCCGTGCGCTCACCGCGTCCTTGGTGAGCATCTTGTTGACCCGGAAGTGTTTGCCGATCTCCCGGAGGAAGTCGATCGCCGACATGGACGCGGTCCAGTCGTAGTTGTTGACCATCCGGGCCGCGTTGCTGCCGGTGAAGTCCAGGAACGGCTCGATCTGCCCGCGCAGCTTGTCGACCCACTCCCCGACCTGGTCGCGCGAGTGCAGCTGCCGCTCCGAGGACGGGCGCGGGTCGCCGATCAGGCCGGTCGCGCCGCCGACGAGGGCGAGCGGCCGGTGCCCGGCCAGCTGCAGCCGTCGCACCGTGAGGACCTGGAACAGGTGGCCGATGTGCAGGCTCGGCGCCGTCGGGTCGAACCCGCAGTAATACGTGATCGGCCCCTTCGCCATCTCCTTGCGGAGTTCGTCGAGGTCGGTCGAGAGCGCGATCATGCCGCGCCACTGCAGGTCTTCGAGCACATCGGTCATGCGCGCGATTCTCCCACCAGTACTCGGGCCCGTCCCAACGCATTAGGCCCGGCGAGGGTGAAGGAGTTTTGTCGTACCCGGTCGCTAGGGTTGGGGCATGGCAGTCGTGAAGATCAACGCGATCGAGGTCCCCGAGGGCGCCGGCCCCGAGCTGGAGCGCCGCTTCGGCGCACGCCACGGTGCGGTCGAGGGCGCGCCCGGCTTCCTGGGCTTCGAGCTGCTCCGGCCGACGGCGGGCGAGACGCGCTACTTCGTCTACACCAAATGGGAGTCCGAGGAGCACTTCCAGGCCTGGTCCAACGGCCCGGCCCGCGAGGCGCACGCCGGCGAGCGGGCCCGCCCGGTCGCATCCGGCTCGAGCCTGCTGGAGTTCGAGGTCGTCCAGCACGCGGACCCGCAGGCCTGACCATGGCGCGCTTCGTCCTCTTCCCCGGCCGCCATCACCTGCTGACCCGCTTCCAAGCGGCCTATCTACGCGCCTTGGCGAAGAGCGAAGAGCAGAATTCCGGCTTCGGTACGTCACGAGCCTGCACGATCGTCTGGGCCGTCACCAGCGCCAACCACCAGAACACCAAGCGCAACCCCGTCTCGTACGATCGCCGCGAGGCCGCCATCGAGCGCTTCAGCGTCCAGGAGGGCCTGCGCTCCCTGGTCGTGCCGGTCTTCGACACCGCGCAGACCGACCGCTTCGCCGAGGTCACCCTGAAGAGCGTCGAGTCCGTCCTCGGCCGCCGCCCGACCCCCGCCGACACCGTGGTGGCCTGCTCCACGCCGGAGGTCGCCGCCCTGTATTCCGCCCTCGGCTTCACCATCGCCCCCGTCGAGGCCGACGCCGCCTTCCTGGACCCCGCACTCGAGCCCGACCTGGTCCGCGCCGCATCCGGCGACAACGGCCCCGCCGCCGCCATCTCGGCGCCCGGCGTCGAGGCCATCACCACCACGGCGCCCGGCTCTGGTGCCGTCAACGGGGTGGCGTCCAGCGTCGGAGCCCCGCCGGTCTCCGTCACCACCGCGGCGACAGGCCCCGGAGCCGGCACCACCGCGGCGACAGGCCCCGGAGCCGCCACGATCTCGGCACGCGGCGTCGAGTCCGCCACCTCCCACCTCGGCGCTGTCACTTCCGCGCCCGGCCCGGCCGGCACAGCGCCCGAGCGGCCGTGGGACGTGCTCCTCCGCCTCGCGACCGGCGACCCCTCCTGGCGCGAGCTGGCGCACCCGGCGACGGTGGACGTGTACGACCGCTACCGCCTCGACGAGCAGGTCGCCCTCGTGGTCAACGACCCCGTCGTCGGCGAGGAGGGCGGCCTGACCACGACCCGGGACTACCGCACCTACGCCGAGGCGTTCGAGGCGAGCGCCGAGCGCAAGTGGGACCTCGTGAAACGGCACGTACGCCCGGGCCGGATCGTCGACGTCGGCTGCGGCGCCGGCGCGGTGCTGGCCCTCGCCGACCGCGAGCCGGCCCTGCGCGAGAGCGACCTGATCGGCGTCGAGGTCGCCCGCCACCTCTTCGAGGAGTGCGTGCACCGCAAGGCCCAGGGCTGGTTCGCCAACCCCAACGTGTACTTCTACTGCCGCAACGTCCTCGGCGGCGCCGTCTTCCCGCCGCGCTCGATCGACACCACCCTGACGTTCGCCCTGACCCACGAGATCTGGTCCTACGGCGACCGCATGACATCGCTGCGCGCCTTCGCCGAGGCCATCTACGAACACACCGTCCCCGGCGGCGTCTGGATCAACTCCGATGTGTGCGGCCCGGACAACCGCGCCCGGCGCGTACGCCTGTCCCTCCAGGGCTCCCCGTCGACGCCCGCCCCGCTCGCCTCGCTGGACGGTCTCACCCGGGAAGAGATCGCGGCGCACGTCGAGGCCCTGCCGACCCGCGCACGGCTCGATCGCTTCGCGGCCGACTTCCACTTCCCCTTGCCGTACGCGGACCTCGCCGACCCGGCCGACCCCGGCGCCGTCGAGATCGCCCTGTCCGACGCCATGGAGTTCCTCACCCACAAGGACTACCCGGACAACTGGCTCTCGGAGGCTCACGAGCAGTTCTGCGGCCTCGAGTTCGCCGATTGGAAGGCCCTGCTGACGGACGTCGGCTTCGAGGTCGACCCGGCCTCGCACTCCTGGCGCAACGACTGGATCGTCGAGCACCGCATCCACCCCTACGCCCAACTGTCCACACTGGACGGCCGCCCGCTCGGCTGGCCCGACACCCACGTGCTGCTGGTCGCCCGCCGGCCGCTCAACACCTGACCGCCCGAAGCCACACTTCGAGGGAGCACATCGTGAAGGCGTTGCAGTACTCCGAGTACGGGCCGTCGAGCGTTCTGCACATCGTCGAACGGCCCCAGCCCGAGCCGCCCGCGGGACGGATCCGCATCGCGGTGCGCGCGGTGGGCGTGAACCCGTTCGACTGGAAGGTACGCAACGGCGCGTTCGGCGACACCACCCCGAGCCGCCTGCCGGCCATCCCCCACTCCGACGCGTCCGGCGTGGTCGACGCCGTCGGCGAGGGCGTCGAAGACGTCACAGTCGGCGACGAGGTCTTCGGCATCGCCGTGGGCGGAGCCGCCGCCGAGCACGCCATCCTGCGCGAGTGGATCCCGAAGCCCCCGGCCATGACCTTCGCCGAGGCCGCCGGCCTGCCGAACGTGGTGGAAACGGCCGGCCGCGCCCTCGACCTGCTCGGCCTGGACAAGCCCCAGCCGGCCGACGGCCTCACGGTGGTCGTCAACGGGGCGGCCGGCGGAGTCGGCATCGCGGCGGTGCAGATCGCCCGTGCCCGCGGCGCTAAGGTCATCGGCACGGCCAGCGAGCGCAACCACGAGTTCCTGCGCGAGCTCGGCGCCATCCCGGTGACGTACGGCCCGGGCCTCGCCGACCGCATCCGCGCCCTCGCCCCGAACGGCGTCGACCGGGCCCTGGACACCGCCGGCCGCGGCGCCGTCGCCGAGCTCGTCACGCTCACGCCGACCCCGGCCGACGTGGTGAGCATCGCCGACTTCGACGCCCCGCAGCACGGTGCGCGGGTGACCGACGGGTCGGAGGGCCGCGCGTACGGGACCTTGCGCGAGGCCGCCGTCCTCTACGCCCAGGGCCGCTTCACGATGCCCGTCGAGCGCACGTTCCCGCTGGAGGAGGCCGCGGCGGCGCACGACCTGAGCGAGTCCGGCCACGTCCGGGGCAAGATCGTCATCACCCTCTGACCGCACCCGAACGAGCGCCCGCCGCAGTGGCGGGGCGACGCAACGACCGGCGGCGCGGCCGAGACGTCGGCACGGCCGCACGGCGCCGCAACTGTCACGCGCGCCGAGAGCGCGGCAGGTCAAGAGCGCGGCCCGCCGAGAGCGCGGTGCGTCAGAAGAGCGCCCCGGCGCGAGCGCGGCCGGTCGAGCGCGCAGCCCGCCGAAAGCCCGGCCCGTCAAGAGCGCGGCCCGTCAAGAGCGCGGCCCCGCCGAAAGCACAGCCCGCTGAGCGCGCAGGCGCTGAGCGCGCAGCCCGTCGAAGCACGGCCCGCCGAAAGCGGAGCCCGCCGAAAGCGCGGCCCGCCAAACGCGCAGCCCGCCGAAAGCGCGGCCCGCCAAACGCACGGCGCGGCGGGGTCAGGCCTCCAGCTCGACCGGGGTCGGGGTGGCCCGCTTGCACTCGCGGTTGTCGCCCGAGCTGCGGCCCAGCAGGTGGCGGCCCGCCCACGGGAGCATGTGGCGGCGTATCCAGGCCAGCTCGGCCGTGATCGACTGGTGGCGCGGGCGGCGGACCGGGGGCGGGAGGGACTTGTTCCAGGAGTCGTCGAAGCCGGGGAGGCCCAGGGCGTAGGCGAGGGCGTGGCCGATGCGCTCGTGGCCGGCGCTGTTCGCGTGCAGGCGGTCGTCGCTCCAGAGGCGGGGGTCGGACGCCACCGGGTACGCGCCCAGGTCGAGCAGGATCGCGCCGCTGTCCGCCGTTGTCTTGCGGATCGCCTCGTTCAGGGCCAGGACCCGGCCGCGCAGGGGCTTGGCGATCGGCATCACCGGGGCCGGGTCCGGGAGGGTGAAGGTCAGGACCGTCGTGCCGGACGCGACCAGGGCCTCCTGCATGGCTTGGATGTCGGCCGCGACCGCCGCGACGTCGAAGGAGCCCCGCATGATGTCGTTCATCCCGGCCACGACCGTGGCCAGGTCCGGCTCCAGGGCCAGGGCCGGCGCCAGCTGCTCGGCGCGGATCTTCGGGGCGGTGCGGCCCCGGATGGCCAGGTTCGCGTACTCCAGGGAGTGGCCGGGCTGGGCCCGGGCCACGTGCTCGGCGAAGCGGTCGGCCCAGCCGCGGTAGCCGCCGCGGCCGTCCGGGTCGTCCATGCCCTCCGTGGTGCTGTCGCCTACGGCCACGTAGCGGCGGTACACCCTCGTCATGCCGTGCGCCGCGCGTAGTCGGAGCGGGCCGACTCCAGGGCCGGCAGGTGCTCGGCCGCCCAGGTCCGGCAGGCGTCCATCGCCGGGAAGAGGGTCCGGCCCAGGTCGGTGATGATGTACTCGACGCGGGGCGGGATCTCGTCGTAGGCGGTACGGGTGATCAGGCCGTCGCGCTCCAGGGCGCGCAGGGTCTCCGACAGTACCTTCGACGACACCCGGCGCAGGGGCACGCGCAGCTCGTTGAAGCGGCGGGGCTGGCCGTCGCGCAGGCAGGTCAGGAGCATGCCCGCCCACTTGTCGCCGATCTGGAACGGCGTCGCGGACGAGGGGCAGGCCGGGTCGAACAGGTCCGGCGGCAGCGGTGCGCGCATCCGGATACGGTAACGCGCGCCGCGGTTACGTTGCAGTTACCGAGGTCTCCCGTTCTACGGTCCTGGTCATGACCGATGTAGTGGTGTTCGGAGCGGGTGGGCGGGCCGGTCGTGCGGTCCTGGCGGAGGCGCGGCGGCGCGGGCTGAGCGCCACCGCGGTGGTGCGGGACCCGGCGAAGTACCCGGACCTGGAGAACGCGGTGGCCGGGGACGCCACCGACGCGGAGCTCGTGGCGCGCGCGGCGAAGGGGCACGCAACGGCGATCGTGGCGGTGTACAGCGCGGAGCAGAGCGAGTACGCGAAGGCGACCGGGCGGCTCCTCGAAGGGCTGGAGCGGGCGCGGGTCGGGCGGCTGCTGCTCGTCGGGCTGGCCACCACGCTGGGACCGGTCCCGGACGACTTCCCGGCGGCGTGGCGGCCCTTCGTGGAGGGGCGCGGCGAGGAGCTGGCGGTGCTGGGGCGCTACGACGGGCCGGTCGACTGGGTGGTCCTCACGCCGCCGATGGAGCTGGTGGAGGGGCCCGGCACGCGGTACCGAACCCAGACCCTCGGCGATCCGCTGACCTATGCGGCGCTGGCGGCGGCGCTGCTCGACGAGGCCGCCGAAAACCGCCACCACCGCCGCCAGATCGCAATCTCCGGAGAGGGCTAGACCGAGCGCTGGTAGGCCTTGAAGGTCCGCGTGGACAGCCACAGGAGGACCAGGGCCAGGGCCAGCAGCCCGCCGCCGTACGTCAGGGTGCGGGGCCAGTCCACCGAGCCGGCGAGCGCCGACCGGCAGGTCTGCAGGGCCCAGTTCACCGGGTTGCCCCGCGCCACCGCCTGCATCCACGACGGCATCAGCGCCGGCGTCATGAAGGACGAGGACAGGAACGTCAGCGGCAGCAACAGCAGCGTGTTGAGGCCGATGATGGTCTCGCGCTGGCGGACCAGCATGCCCGCGATGTTGGACAGGGAGCTGAACACCACGCCGAGCAGGGCGCTCGCCGCGACGAGCAGCAGGACGCCGCCGAACGGGTACCGCGCGCCGGCGGCCAGGCCGAGCAGCACGATGGCCACGGCCTGGACGGTGACGCTCAGGGTCTGCTCGACGACCACGGCCTCGAGCACGGCGCCGCGGCGGGCGGGGGTGACGAGGAAGCGGTTCATGGTGCCGCGGTCGATCTCCTCCAGCACGCCCATGCCCGACCACATGCTCGCCGAGACCGCGGTCATGACCACGATGCCGGGCACGAGGTACTCGATGTAGCTGCCGCCGCCGAAGCCGGGCAGGTCCACGATCCGGCGGAACAGGTTGCCGAACAGGAACAGCCAGATCACCGGCTGGATGAGCGTGACGACCAGGAACGCCGGCTGCTGGACGAAGACCTTGAGGCGCCGCCCGGTCAGATATACGAGGTTCACGCCGCCACCTCCAGGCGACGGCCGGCGTGCTTGAGGTACACGTCGTCGAGGCTCGGGCGGGCGACGGTCACCGTGGCGACGGCGATCCCGCGGGCGTCGAGGGCCGCGAGCGCCGCCGGGACCGCGGCCGCCCCGTCGTCGGCGCGCGCGGAGAGGCGCTTGCCGTCCACCGTGAGCTCCCGCAGGCCGGGGAGAGCGCTCAGCGCGGCCGTCGGGAAATCCGAAAGCTCGATGTGTACCGCATCGCCGCGCAGCTCGCCCTTGAGCCGGTCCGGGGTCCCCTCGGCGACCACCCGCCCGCCGTCGACGATGACGAGCCGGTCGGCGAGGCGGTCGGCCTCGTCGAGGTAGTGGGTGGTGAGCAGGATCGCCATCCCGCGCAGCCCCTTGATCTCGCTCCACAGGGCGGCGCGGCCCTCCGGGTCCAGTCCGGTCGTCGGCTCGTCGAGAAAGAGCACCTCCGGCCGGTGTACCAGGCCCAGGGCGACGTCAAGCCGGCGCTGCATGCCACCGGACCAGTCGCGGGTGCGCCGGTCCGCCGCTTCCGTGAGGTCGAAACGCTCCAGCAGCTCGCCGACGCGGCGGCGCAGGTCCGGGCCGCGCAGGCCGAACAGGTGGCCCTGCAGGGTGAGGTTGTCGCGCCCGGACGCGGCCGGGTCGAGCCCGGAGCGCTGGGCGACGACGCCGATCGCGGCGCGGACCCGGCGCGGGTCGCGGGCCACGTCGTGCCCCATGACCTCGGCCTGGCCGGAGTCGGCGCGGGCGAGCGTGGTGAGGATCTTGACGGTGGTGGACTTGCCGGCGCCGTTGGGGCCGAGCAGGCCGACGATCTCGCCCGGCTCGACGGTGAGCGACAGGCGGTCGAGGGCGCGCACGCCCTTGGGGTAGGTCTTGACGAGGTCCCGGGCCAGGACGGCAGCGGGCATGACGGTCTCCCGTTCGGTAGGACCGGCCGCGCGGGTTCGCTATCCTGGCGTTGCAGACACCAAAGACCGGATTCGTTCCCGCGAGGTCGGTTGAGGTCGTTTCCCGGGTCGTGGTGTTCCAGCACCACGGCCCGGTCTTCTGTCAGTTCTCCTGGCGTTCCCGCGCCAGGCGTTCGTGCTCCCCGCGCCACATGTCCATGCCGGAGAGGGTGCCGCCTTCGATCTCGGCGACCAGGCCGCGGACCCACTCGGCCTCGGCCCGCAGCAGGACCAGGCCGAACTCGGCCTCGACGGTGAAGATCCGCGGGACGATGCCGTCGGAGGCCCGCAGCGACGCCTCCTCGGCGGCGATCTGGTGGCCGAGGATCTCCGCGCGCTTGCGCAGCAGGTAGGCGGCCTCGTCGGGCGGCAGCACGCCGAGCACGGACAGGGCCGCGCGCAGCTTCGGGTACTCCCGCTCGGGCACGCCGACCAGCTCGCGCATCCAGTTGACGCACTCGTCGCGGCCGGCCTCGGTGATCGAGTACACGGTCCGCTCCGGGCGCCGGCCCTCGCGGCTGGTTCCAGCCGCCGCGATGAAGCCGTGCTTCTCCAGGTTGCCGACCACGGTGTAGAGCGAGCCCCACTGGATCTTGAGGTCCTGCTCCTTGCCGCGGCCGCGCATCTCGGCGGCGATCTCGTACGGGTGCATGGGGCGCTCGTAGAGCGTCGTCAGCACGTGCAGGGCAAGCAGGTTGCCGACCTTGCGCCGCGCGGCCATGGTCCACCCCCGCTCTGCTCGCACACGGATACTCGCCGACGAGTATAGGCGAATACTCGTCGGCGAGTAAAGGGAGCTAGGCGAGCCGAGTGGGCGAATACAGGACAGCTACGACGACGCGGCGAACGCCTCGAACTGCTCGGCCACCCGGCCGAGGTCGTCCTGCTCGCTGGACGAGCCGTCCGTGGTCGAGACCCGCCAGCGCCGCTGGGCCGGCACGAAGGCGACCCGGATCGAGGCGCCGTCCTCCCGCCACAGTTCCGCGGTGGTGTTGTCCTCGTCGAGCCGGCCGATGAAGTCGCGGATGTCGTCGCCGGTGGGGTGATGGGCCAGCGAGCCGTCCTCCGTCGTCAGCCTCGGCACCGGTACGCGCAGCAGCCGCCGCGGCTGCCACAGCGCCGCGGGCTGATGGCGCCCGGGCCGCTGGAAACACAGCAGCTCGCACTCGTCGGCCAGCTTGTGGATGAAGTGCAGGGTCTCGGCGGGCGCGTCGGCGGGCAGCGTCAGCAGCACGTGCGTGCTCGCGCCGACGACCGGCTCCGCCCACTGCGCCGGATCGACGCCCTCGCGCACCTCACGGTCGAAGCGCTCGATGCCGGGATCGACGATCGCCCATTCCGAGTCGCCCCGCCGCAACGCCTCGTACCGGTCGACGCCCTGCTCAACCGTGATCGGTCGGGCTTCATACCAGACACCAGCCTCGATCAACTCCGCCATGGAAGACCAACCTACGGAACCCGTAGAAACCGGCGCAACTCCGCCACGCTGCGTGCCGAATCCATCACCTGTTCATCGTTTTACCCTTGGTGATCGTCACCGTGCGCTATGTGCCGCTCGGCCACCATCTCGACCAGCCCGCCGGCCGCGTGCGTGGTGATGACGAGCGGCCCGCCCGTATCGCCTGGCAGTTCGAGGGTCACCGCGGTGAGCGGGAGCACGGCGACCCGCCCGTGGCTGGTCAGCCGTCCGGCGGGCTCGGCCCGCGCGGCCGCGATGTCGGACCAGAGGACCGTCACGGACGGGTGACGCCGGGGCGAGAGCCGGCGCGGGCGCAGCGTGAGACCGTCGTCACCAGCGGTGACGACGACCGGCATACCGCCACCGAGCAGCAGCGCGAACCCGGTGCCGAGCTCCCAGATGAGGACCGCGCGCTCCAGCGGGATTCGACCCGACCACCATTGCGCGCCCGACGCGTGCGCGGCGCGCTGCCGCTCCCGCGCCCACCACTGGGCGAGGAGCACGGGTCCGATCGCGGCCGCGGCGAGGCCCGCGAAGGCCAACGCGGCGGGCCAGCGCCCGAGGAGGGGCAGCCCCACCGGTACCGCGGCGGCGAGCCCGAGCCACCAGCCGCGTCGCCGCACCGAGTCAACGCTACGCGTGAGTCTGGGCCGATGACCGGGCATGATGGGGCATGCCCTCAGCGCGCCCGCTCCGGCTGCTCCTCGTGGCCGCGATCGCCGCCCTCACCCTCGCCGCCGCCGGCTGCGGCGACAAGGCGGACCCGCCGACCGGGTCGGCACAGTTCGCCGCGGCGTCGGCGGCCGCGTCCGCCGCCCCGCCGCCGTCCAGCGCCCCCGCGGCCGCGCCCACGAGCGCCGGCCCGGTCGCGATCCCGGCCGGCGTCACCGCGGGCATCGTGATCTACGACCGGCAGGCCAAGGCGTACGTGCTGCAGCAGAAGGCGAGCTGGCGGTTCCGCTCGGCCTCGCTGGTCAAGCTGCTCATCGCGCTGGACTACTTCTGGAACAAGGGCCCGTCCTACACGGTGCCGGCCGCCGACCAGCCCCAGCTCCAGGTGATGCTGCGCAGCAGCGACGACGCCGCCGCGACCGGGCTGTGGAAGGCCAACGGCCAGCGGGAGATCGTCGAGCGCATGGTCCAGCGGCTCGGCCTGCAGGACACGGCGCCCCCGCCGGTGAGCCAGCCCGGGTTCTGGGGCTACACGGCGGTCAGCGCGGGCGACCTGGTGCGGGTGTACCAGTACATCCTGGACAAGGCGCCCCAGCCGGTGCGCGAGTTCATCATGGGCAACCTGCACCAGACCACGAAGTGCGGTACCGACCACTACGACCAGTCGTTCGGCATCCCGAGCACCTTCAAGGCGCCCCGCGCGGCCAAGCAGGGCTGGTCGGGCTTCGGCGACGATCCGGCGACCCCGTGCGCGGCCGCCGCCGACTACACGGCCGGCGCCCAGTTCGTACCGGCGGCCGGCGGCACGAACCCGCCCGACATGATGGGCGAGGTGCTGCACACCACGGGCACCGTGGGCGAGAACGACCGGTACATCGTCGCCGTGCTCTCGGTACACCCGGACGGTTCGCAGTTTTCGAAGGCCGCCGCCAACCTCACCAAGATCACGAAGGCGCTGCCCCTGCCCGCGTCAACGAAGCTCTGAGGGCAGGCCGAACTGCTCGAAGAGGCTCGGGTCGAACGTGGTGAACTCGGCGACCCGGCCACCGGCCATGCGGATCACGTCGAGCTTGAACGCGCGGAACGCGGTGCCGCCCGGCTCCCGCAGGTAGCTCGCGGTCGCCGGGAGCCGGTTGGCGCTCGTCGGCAGCAGCCGCCAGTCGCCCATGCTCGGCGGGCCGAACGCCCGGTGCAGCAGCGGGAGGAACTCGGCCAGCCCGTTGTACTCGGCCGGGAGCGGCGGCATCGTGACGCGCACGTCCTCGCGCAGCAGTTCCACCGTCGCGCGCACGTCGGCGGCGTCGTGCGCGGCGATGAGCCGCTCCAGCAGCGCCCGCTCGTCGCCGGTCGGCGCGGCGGGCATCGCGTCGCGCTCGGGCGCCGTCTTGAGCGTCGCCCGGGCGCGCTGGAGGGCGCTGTTCGCCGCCGGTACCGTCAGCTCGAGCGCCTCCGCCGTCTGCGCCGCCGACCACTCGAGCACGTCGCGCAGCAGCAGCACCGCGCGCTGGCGGGCCGGCAGCAGCTGGATCGCGGTCAGGTAGGCCAGCTCGATGGTCTCGCGGGCGACCACGACCGCGTCGGGCTGCTCGTCGGGCGGGGCGATCTGGTCGAGGAGCCGGTCCGGGTACGGCTGCAGCCACGACACCTCCGCCCCGGCCGACGGCGGGCGGCGGTTGCTGCGGCGGATCGCGTCGAGGCACGCGTTCGTGGCGATCTTGTAGAGCCAGGCCCGCGGGTTGGTGCCCGGCTCGAACGCGTCGCGGTGCTTCCACGCCCGCAGAAACGTCTCCTGTACCGCGTCGTCGGCGTCGGTGAACGAGGCGAGCATGCGGTAGCAGTGCACGTGCAGCTCCCGGCGGTGGCGGTCGAACAGGTCCGGGAAGTCCACGCGCCCAACGTACCGGTTCGTGTAGAGACGGACGGGACGGCTCCGACCACCCGGTGACATCCGCCTGAGAGGAAACATTGCGATGAAGTACCTGCTGCTGATCCACATGAACCCCGACGTGTGGTCGACGCTCACCCAGGCCGACATCGACGAGGTGATGGCCGGGCACGAGCAGTTCATCAAGACCATCACCGAGTCCGGGGAGCTGATCCGCACCGATGCGCTCGGCCAGCCGGACGAGAGCGCGGTCGTGCGGGTGCGCTCCGGCGCGCCGGCGGTCACCGACGGGCCCTACGTCGAGGCCAAGGAGTTCCTGGCCGGGTTCTACCTCGTCGAGTGCGAGTCCAAGGAGCGCGCGTGCGAGCTGGCCGCGATGATCCCGGACGCGAAGTGGAACGCGATCGAGGTACGCCCGATCGTGCACACCCAGGAGAAGTAACCCGGCGTGTTCGGGCGGTGGCCGATCCGTCACCGGGCCGATCGGCCGCCGCCGTTCTGTCGGTGGGGTTCCGTAGAATCGCCGCCATGGAGAGCGCACTCGATGTTCTACGCAGGGTGTTCGGTTACGACGCGTTCCGGGGCAGCCAGCAGGAGATCATCGAGCACGTGATCGCGGGCGGTGACGCCCTCGTCCTGATGCCGACCGGCGGCGGCAAGTCGCTGTGCTACCAGATCCCGGCGCTCGTCCGGCCGGGCACGGCGGTGGTGATCTCCCCGCTCATCGCGCTCATGCAGAACCAGGTCGACACCCTGCGGGAGCTCGGCGTACGGGCCGGGTTCGTCAACTCCACCCTCGACTTCGACACCCGCCGCACCGTCGAGGCCGAGTTCGCCGGCGGGGAGCTCGACCTGCTGTATCTCGCGCCCGAGGCCCTCGCCTCCGCCGGCACCATGCGGCTGCTGGAGCGCGGCCGGATCGGGCTGTTCGCGATCGACGAGGCGCACTGCGTGTCGCAGTGGGGCCACGACTTCCGCCCCGACTACCTCAACCTGTCGATGCTGCACGAGCGCTGGCCCGACGTGCCGCGCATCGCGCTGACCGCGACCGCGACGAGCGCCACCCACAAGGAGATCGCGACCCGGCTCGGGCTCGACGGGGCCCGGCACTTCGTGTCGAGCTTCGACCGGCCCAACATCCAGTACCGCATCGTCGCCAAGCAGGACCCGCGGCGGCAGCTGCTGGAGTTCCTGCGCGGGGAGCACCGCGGCGAGGCCGGCATCGTCTACTGCCTGTCCCGCAACTCGGTCGAGAAGATCGCCGACTTCCTCAAGGACAACGGCATCGCGGCGCTGCCCTACCACGCCGGACTCGACGCCCGGACCCGCGCCACCAACCAGGACCGGTTCCTGCGCGAGGACGGCCTGGTCATGGTCGCGACCATCGCGTTCGGGATGGGCATCGACAAGCCTGACGTCCGCTTCGTGGCCCACTTCGACCTGCCGAAGTCCATCGAGGGCTACTACCAGGAGACCGGCCGCGCCGGCCGCGACGGGGAGCCGTCGGTGGCCTGGCTCGCCTACGGCCTGCAGGACGTCGTGCAGCAGCGCAAGATGATCGACACCTCGGAGGGCGACGCGGCCCACCGGCGCAACCTCGGCCAGCACCTCGACGCGATGCTCGCGCTGTGCGAGACGGTCGAGTGCCGGCGCGGGCAGCTGCTGGCGTACTTCGGGCAGGAGCTCGGCAAGCCCTGCGACAACTGCGACACCTGCCTGGCCCCGCCCGAGTCGTGGGACGGCACGATCGCGGCGCAGAAGCTGCTCTCGACCGTGTACCGGCTGGATCGGGAGCGCGGCCAGAAGTTCGGCGCGGGCCAGTGCATCGACATCCTCACGGGCAAGAAGACCGACAAGGTCGTGCAGTGGCACCACGACGAGCTGAGCGTCTTCGGCGTCGGCACCGACCTGCGCGACAACGAGTGGCGCGCGGTGATCCGCCAGCTGCTCGCCCAGCGCCTGCTGTCGGTCGAGGGCGACTACGGCACCCTGGTGCTGACCGAGAACAGCGCCGAGGTGCTGGGCCGCCGCCGCACGGTGATGATGCGCCGCGAGCCGGAGCGCGCCGTCTCGGCCGCGAAGACCGCGAAGGCCTCGCGCCAGAACGCCGCGGCGGCGCTGCCCAAGGAGTCGGTCGGGGTCTTCGAGCACCTGCGGGCCTGGCGCGCGGCGACGGCCAAGGAACAGTCGGTCCCGGCCTACGTGATCTTCCACGACGCGACGCTGCGGCAGATCGCCACGGATCGGCCGAGGACGCTGTCGGAGTTGTCGGGCGTCAGCGGGGTCGGGGAGAACAAGCTGGCCAAGTTCGGGCAGCAGATCCTGGATGCGCTCGCCGAGCTGGACTGAGATCCACCTTCTTGCTTTCTTTTTCCGGGGGGGCCGGGGGGAAGGTGTCTCTGAAAAGCGCCGCGGCCTTGAGTAGTGGTTGCGGTTCGACGGGCCGTTGCACGAGGGACCGCTCCGACCACGAAGACCCGGGGCCGCGGCTCAGATTGTGCGGCGCAGGGCGGCCTCCACGGCGTCGACCAGCTGGTCGCCCTCCGTCCGTGGGTGCCGGGCGAGGCCGAGCTCGGCGTCCGGCAGCGTGGGCAGGGCGTCCACGTCGTGGCCGGCCAGGGCCGGCTCCAGGTTCGCGGGCATGAGCGCCGCCACGCCGAGACCGGCCCGCACCGCGGCGAGCACGCCGAGGAGGCTGTTGCTCTCGAACGCCACCCGCCAGCGCCGGCCGGCGCGTTCGAGGGTCTCCAGCACCGCCGTCCGCCAGAAGCACGGGTCGGAGAACAGCACCACCGGCAGCGGGTCGGCCGCCACGTCCACCCCGGGGCCGATCGCCCAGACGAGCGGGCGGCGGACCGTCCAGCGGGGCGGCGCGGGAAGGTACGGCACCTCGTCGAGCACGAGCTGGACCCGGCCCGCGTCGTAGGCCTGGCGCATCGCGGCGCTGGTGAAGGTGAGCACCTCCAGCGTCGCGCCCGGGTGCAGGCCGGCCAGGTCGGCCAGGGCCTGGGCGAGCTGGGTCGCGGCCAGGTCCTCGAGCAGCCCGACGCCGCAGCGGCCGGTCAGCGCGCGGCCGGCCTCGGTGAGGGCCTGGGCCGAGAGCGACAGGATGCGTTCGGCGTAGGGCAGGAGCTCCTCCCCCGCCCGGGTCGGCCGGACGCCGGAGGAGGACCGGTGGAGCAGGGGGCGGCCGACGATGCCCTCGAGCTTGCGCAGCTGCTGGCTCAGCGCGGGCTGGGTGTGGCCGAGCGCGGTCGCGGCCCGGCTGATGCTGCCCGCGCGCACGGCGGTGACGAACGACCGCAGGAGCGCCATGTCGAGATCCCTGGGCATAAGTAGTCATTATGCCCGGTCCAAGAAGCTGGCCAGTTCCTATGGCGGGCGGGTTGATCTAGCGTCGGGCCGGTGAGCCGATACCGCGAGGTACTCGCCGTGCCCGGGATGGCCGTCCTGCTCGCCGTCTCGCTGCTCGCCCGGGTCGCGATCACGGCCGTCGTGATGGCGCTGACGCTGCACGTCGTGCTCCGGCTGGGTCTGAGCTACGCGGCCGCGGGCGGTGTCGCGGCCGCGCTGACCGCCGGCCTGGCGCTGGGCGGGCCGCTGCTCGGCCGCCTGCTCGACCGGCGCGGCGTGCGCGCCGTGCTGCTGGTCACCGTGGTCGCGCAGGTGGTGTTCTGGCTGAGCGTGCCGGTGCTGCCGTACGCGGTCCTGCTGGGCGCCGCCGCCGTCGCGGGCCTGCTGATGGTGCCGGCGCAGTCGGTGACCAGGCAGGCGATCGCCGCGATGACGACCGTCACGCAGCGCCGGCCCGCGTTCGCGCTGGAGTCCGTGCAGGGCGAGCTGTCGTACATGGCCGGCCCGGCGATCGTGGTCCTGTGCGCGGCGCAGACGTCGCCCGGCGCGGTCGCGTGGGGGGTCGGCGCCGCGATCGTGGCCGGCGCGGCCGGGATCGCCTGGCTCGACCCGCCGCTGCGGACGCCGGACGAGGCGGCGGCCGGCGGGGACGGTCCCCCGCGCCGGCAGTGGCTGGGCGCCGGCATGGTCGCCGTGCTCACGATGGCCTTCGGCGCCACGGCGCTGCTCAGCGGACTCGACATCGCCATCGTCGCCACCCTCCGGGCGGCCGGTCAGGTGCCGTGGGCCGCCGTGGTGATGGCCGTGTCGGGCCTGGCCTCTATCTGTGGCGGGCTGCTGTACGGCGCCTGGTCCCGGCCCCTGCCCACGTGGCTGCTGCTCGGGCTGCTGGGGCTGCTGACGCTCCCGGCCGGGCTGGCCCGCGACTGGCGCTGGCTGTGCGTGGCCGTGGTCGGCGCCGGGCTCCTGACCGCGCCGACCCTCACCACGATGGTCGACGCGATGAGCCGGCTCGCCCCCGTCGGCGTGCGGGGCGAGGCGACCGGGCTGCTGTCGACGGCGCTGAGCGCCGGCTTCGCGCTCGGATCCCCGCTCGCCGGGCTGGCGATCGACCATGCGGAGCCGGGCGCCGGCTTCGCGGCGTCCGGGCTGGCCGCCCTCGCCGCCGCACTGGCCGGTTTCCTGCTGTCCCGCCGCCAGGCGCCGCGGAAAGTGGACGGCCCGCGCGAAAGCAGACGGCCCGCGCTCAAATAGACGGCACGGTCCGCGGGGCGGTGCGCGCCGGCATCACGCCGTCCACGAAGATGCTGTGCCACAGGCAGAAGCTCAGCACGATCCAGAGCTTGCGCGCGTGGTCGGCCTGCCCGCGTTCGTGCTCCTTCAGCAGGTCGTGGGCGTAGTCCAGGTCGAGGAGGGTCTTCGCGCCCGACGTGGACAGCACATGGTGCGCCCACTCGTTCAGGTCGGTGCGCAGCCAGGCCTTCGCGGGCGTCGGGAACCCTAGCTTCGGGCGGTCCCGCACGAACGAGGGGACGATGCCGTCGACCGCCTGGCGCAGCGCGTACTTCGTGGTGCGGCCCTTGCGCGGCAGCTTGAGGTGCGGCGGCAGCGTCGAGAGGACGTCGAAGACGCGGCGGTCCAGATACGGGACGCGCAGCTCCAGCGAGTGCGCCATCGACATGCGGTCGGCCTTGGTCAGGATGTCGCCGGGCAGCCAGGTGTTCAGGTCGATGTGCTGCATGGTCGTCAGCGGGTCCAGGTCCGGCACCTCGGCGTACAGCGGGGCGGTCACGTGCTGGTGGCCGACCGCGGGCGCGCCGCGCAGAAGCCGGGACCGTTCGGCGTCGGAGAGGACGCGGGCATTGCCGAAGTACCGCTGCCGCATCGGGGTTGTCGCCCGCTCCAGGTAGCTCTTGCCGCGCATCCCCTCCGGCATGGCCCGGGCCACCCGGCGCAGGGCTCGGCGGATCGCCGGACCGCGGTCGGAGACGGCCGCGAGGGACTGCGGCTCGCGGTAGATCGTGTAGCCGCCGGCCAGCTCATCGGCGCCCTCGCCGGAGAGGACCACGGTGACGTGCTGGGCGGCGGTGCGGCAGAGGAAGTACAGCGGCACGATCGACGGGTCGGCGACCGGGTCACCCAGGTGCCAGACGATGCGGGGCAGCGCCTCAATGACGTCGGCGGGGCGCACGACCGACGGGATGAGCTCCACGCCGAGCTCCTGGGCCGAGCGCTCGGCGATCTCCAGCTCGTCGTGGCCCGACTCGAACGCGGCGGTGAACGCCTGCAGGTGCGGGTGGTGCTCGGCGGCCAGGGCGACGATCGCGGTCGAGTCGACGCCGCTGGACAGGAACGTGCCCACCGGGACGTCGGCGCGCATGTGCGCCTTGACGCTGTCGCGCAGGGCCGCGCGGAGGTCGGCGACGACGGCGGCCTCCTCGGCGGCCGGGTCGGGGCGGAAGGCGGGGCGGGCGTAGCGGCGGACCGTCGGGGCGCGGCCGAGCTCCTTGGTGAGCAGGGCGCCGGGGGGCAGGCGCGCGATGTCGCGGTGCAGGGTGTACGGCTCGGGGACGTACTGCATCGTGAGGTACAGCGACAACGCCGTGGGATCGAGGTCCTCGGCCGCGCAGTCCAGCAGCGGCGCCTTCTCGCTCGACAGCCACACGCCGTCGCGGGTCACGAGGTAGTACAGCGGCTTGATCCCGAACGGATCGCGCGCCGCGTAGATCGTGTCGTTCTCCGCGTCCCAGAGCGCGAAGGCGAACATCCCGCGCAGCCGGTCCAGCGCCGCCTCGCCCCAGTAGTGGAACGCGGCCGCGACCACCTCGGCGTCGCCGTCGGTCGCGAACGTCGCCCCGTGCTCGTTGATGAGCTCCGCGCGCAGCGACTCGAAGTTGTAGATCTCGCCGTTGAAGACCAGCGTCCAGCGATCGGCGTAGCGCAGCGGCTGCCGGCTGCCCTGCCGGTCGATGACGGCGAGCCGGCGGAACCCGGCGGCGGTGCCGGGGCCGACCCGCGCGAGGGCCATGTCATCGGGGCCCCGGTGCTCGAGGAGGCCGAGCCGGCGCTCCATCGCGCCGAGGGTCTCCGCGGTGATGATGTCGTTGCCGGTGTACATCAGGAAGCCGCACATGCCACTCAGCCGAACACCGCCCGGGCACCGCGACAGGTGGATGCCTGGCCGCCCATCCGAATCTTGCTACCACGGGTGAGGTACGTCCTTCGCGGCGCCGGGTAGCCGCGCGCCATGCACCGACTGCTCAAGGTTTTGCGACTGCTCCTGTGCGGCGTGCTCGGCGGTGCGGTGCTCGCGGCCGCGGCTCTCCCCCTCGCGATCACCGCCGGCGGCGCGGCCAAGGCCGGCGGCGACACGTGGGAGTCGCTGCCGACGGACGTGGCCATGCCCCGGCCCGCGCAGACGTCGTACGTGTTCGCCAGCGACGGCAAGACGCTCATCACCGCGTTCTACGACGAGAACCGGCGCGACGTCCCGCTGGACGAGGTGGCGCCGGCGCTGCGCGAAGCGGTCGTCGCGGCCGAGGACACGCGCTTCTACCAGCACCACGGTGTCGACATCCGCGGCGTGGCGCGCGCATTCGTGTCCAACAGCCGCGGCGGCGCGCAGCAGGGGGCGTCGACGCTGACCATGCAGTACGTGCGCAACGTGCTCAAGAACGACCCCGGCCTCACCCCGCAGCAGCACCTCGACGCCCTGTCCGACACGCCGACGCGCAAGCTGCGCGAGATGCGGTACGCACAGGGCCTGGAGAAGAAGCTCTCCAAGAACGAGATCCTGGAGCGGTACCTCAACATCGCGTACTTCGGCGCGGGCGCCTACGGCATCGCGGCGGCGGCGCAGACGTACTTCGGCAAGGCCCCGGCCGACCTGGCCCTGCCGGAGGCCGCGCTGCTGGCCGGCCTGCTGCAGTCGCCGGACGCGGACAACCCGATCAGCGGCGACCGCACCGCGGCGCTGAACCGGCGCGCGTACACCCTCGACGCGATGGTGAAGATGCACAGCACCACGGCCGCGGCGGCCGCCGAGGCGACGGCGGCGGAGCTGCGCCTGACCGAGCTGCGCCCGCCCAACGACTGCGCCTCGGTCGCCCCGGAGCACAACGACTGGGGCTTCTTCTGCGACTACTTCCGCCAGTGGTGGAACTCCCGGCCCGAGTTCGGCACGACGCCGACCGAGCGCGACGAGCGGCTGCGCACGGGCGGCTACAACATCGTCACCTCGCTCGATCCCGGCGTGCAGGCGGCGGCGCTCGGCCAGTCGCTCGGCGTGTACGGGTACGGCAGCGCGCGCTCGCTCCCCCTGGCCGTGGTGACCCCGGGCACCGGCCGGGTGCTGGCGCTGGCGGTGAACCGGCACTTCAGCCTGGCGCCGGGCCGCTCGAACACGGTCAACCAGCTCATCGCGGGCGGCACGGGCGTGTCCGGGTACCAGGCCGGCTCGACGTTCAAGATGTTCACGATGCTGGCGGCACTGGACGCGGGGATGCCGCTGAGCACCCGCTTCAAGGCCCCGAGCCGCCTGGCGAGCATCTGGCCGGACGCCGGGCCGGGCAGCTGCGGCGGCCGCTGGTGCCCCGGCAACGACAGCCCCTCGTGGATGGACGGCGACCGCACGATGTGGAACGCGTTCGGCCGCTCGGTGAACACGTACTTCGTGTGGCTCGAACAGCAGGTCGGCGCCCGCCGCGTGGTGGAGATGGCCCAGCGCCTCGGCATCACGTTCCGCGGCCCGCAGGACCAGACGATGGCCGGCAAGGCCGACCAGTGGGGCTCGTTCACCCTGGGCGTGGCGTCGACGACCCCGCTGGACCTGGCCAACGCGTACGCGGCGGTGGCCGCGGGCGGCGTGTACTGCGAGCCGCTGCCGGTCCTGTCCATCACCGACCCGGACGGCCAGGTGCTGGACGCCGGCTCCCCGCGGTGCCGCCAGGTCGTCGAGCCGGACGTGGCCGCGGCGGCCGCGGACGCCGCGCGGTGCCCGGTGGGCAAGGGCTCGGCCTACGGCAAGTGCGACGGCGGTACCGCGGAGAACGTCTCCTCGATGCTGGCCGGCCACCCGGTGGCCGGCAAGACGGGCAGCTCGGAGTACAACGCGACGGAGACCTTCGCGGGCTTCACCCCGCAGGTCGCGGCGGCCGGGATCGCGGTCAACGCCGACAGCCCGAACGACCGCGTCGGCTCGGGCGTGTCGAGCGCCGTGAACCAGGCCGTGGCCCAGACGATGGCGGCCGCGCTGCGGGGCAAGCCGGCCCTGCCCTTCCCGGCGCCGTCGCGGGCCCGGGCCCTCGGTTCGTGATCAGGCCGCGTAGCCGCGCAGGGCGATCCAGTCCGCCATCTTCTTGACGCTCAGCGTGTAGGAGCCCACGCCCAGCGCGTCCGCCGGGTCGGCGATCTTCACCGTGTCGCCGCCGTTGTGGTACCCGACGATCGTCAGGTAGTGCCCGCCCGGGTACGCGTGGGCGTGGCCGCCGTCGTCCACTGTGGACCCCGCGATGTTCGCGACCACCGCGTAGCCGTGGCCGACCGCGTTCACGACCGACCGCTTCAGCTCCTCGACGTCCTCGGCCGACGCCGACTGGCCGGGGATGAAGTGCGCGGAGTAGAAGCCGCCGCCGGTGTACGCGTTCAGGGCCCGCACCGTGTCCTGCGACGAGTTGGTGCCGTTCACGGTCGTGCCCAGGGACTGGGCGACCTGTGACTGCGACGGGAACAGGTTGCGCGCGGTGAGCGCGATCCGGGTGGCCGCGGGGCCGCAGTAGTAGAAGTTCTCCTGCCAGGCGAACTGGTACGGCAGCTCGAGGTCGGCCGCGGCCACGACCGCCGGCGCCGCGCTGCTCGGGGCGGGGCTGCTCGGGGTCCGACCGGGTTCGGGGCGTTTGCCGCGGCTGGCCGCCGCGTCGGTCTGCCGCGGGGCGGCGGACGGCTCGGCCGCGGCCGCCGGAGTCGCGATCGTGTCCGACGGGGCGACGGTCACGACACCGAGGCCGGCCGCGAGCGCGAGGACCGCCGACGCCGCCGCGACCGGCAGCCGCGGCCGGCCGAGGTCGGTTCGGCTGTGGCGGGGCCGGTAGAGGTACGACACGAATCGGACGCTAAACGCGCACTTCAGCGGCCATTTCACCCCCCGGGTGATTCGGCCACCGGGACGGTCGCCGGGGTCAGGGCGGCCTCGGCGCAGCTGGCCCGGGCGCCGATTTTCATGCCCGGAACCACCCCCGTCTCACCCCGGTCCTAGTCTCGCCGCATGTTCGCCGGCGACGACGAAAACCAGCAGCTCACGAGCGGTCCCCGCCATCTGCGGGGCCGACGCTTCCGCCATGCAACACCGTTCGGTCTTCCCGCCGTGAAGCCGAAAGTGCCACAGCCGTCGGCCGTGACACTCAAGCCGTTCTGGGAACGGAACATCCTGCCGCAGAAGGCGCTCGTCGCGGTCGCGGCCCTCGCGCTCGCGCTGGCCTTCGCCCCCACCGACCGGCCCGCCGCGACCCCGGGCCGCAACGCCGCCCAGGTCGAGGCGGCCGCCGGCCCCGAGCGCTCCGAGCCGGGCGTGGCCTCCCGCAGCAAGCAGCGCACCGAGACCAAGACCGAGACCGCGTCCGCGACGCCGGCCGCGCCCACCCCGGCCAAGACCGGCCCGACGATCGCGGAGCCGGTCGGCGGGCTCAGCCGCGCCGAGATGGACAACGCCATCGCGATCGTCGACGTGGCCAAGCGCGAGAACCTGCCCAAGCGCGCGGCAATCGTGGCGCTCGCGACCGCGCTGCAGGAGAGCCACCTGCGCAACCTGGCCAACGGCAACCTGCCGCAGTCGCTGAACCACCCCAACCAGGGCGTCGGCTACGACTACGACTCCGTCGGGCTCTTCCAGCAGCGCCCGAACTGGGGCGCCATCGACCAGCTCATGGACCCGCACGAGTCCGCGCGGCGCTTCTACGCGGCGCTCACCCGCATCCCGGGCTGGGGCGACTACCGGGTAACGGTCGCGGCCCAGATGGTGCAGGGCTCGGCCTTCCCGGACGCGTACGCCAAGTGGGAGGGCCTGGCCACCCAGATCGCCGACGCCACGATGTAAACCCCGAAAATCACACCGAACCTCCGGCGGGCTCGCCCGGGCGGATCGCAGTATGCCCGCATGCACACACGAACCACCGTCGCGGCCCTGGTCCTCGTGGCCACCGGGCTGACGGCCTGCCACGGGGATCCGCCCAAGCGGGCCGCGAAGTATGTGCCGCCGCTGAAACCCGCCGCCCTGAGCATCACGCCGGCGGCGGGCGATGCGGCGGTACCCGTCAGTGCCGAGATCGGCACCAGCGTCACCGACGGCCGGATCACTGCAGTCGAGCTCGCCGACGCCGCGGGCCGGCCGGTCCCGGGGGCGGCCCGGGCCGACGGGTCGTCGTGGGTTCCGGCGGCGGCGCTGCAGTACGACACCTCCTACACCGCGAAGGTGACCGCCGTCGGCGAAGGCGACAAGACGGTCACCCGCGAGACGACCTTCCACACCGCCGCGAAACCGGCGGGCGCGGTCGTCACCTCCGACCTGATGCTCACCAACGGCGGCACCTACGGCGTCGGCATGCCGATCGTGGTGGAGTTCGGCACCGACGTGCCGGAGCAGTCCCGCGCGGCCGTCGAGCGCCGCCTGTTCGTCACGAGCGACCCGCCGCAGCCCGGCGTCTGGCACTGGTTCGGCGGCCGGCAGGTGATGTTCCGGCCCGAGCACTACTGGCAGCCCGGCACGAAGATCACCGCGCGCAAGGCCCTCAACGGGGTGCCCATCGGCAACGGGCACGCCGACGAGGACTTCACCGCGAGCATCACGATCGGCCGCAAGCTCACCATCGACATCGACAACAGCACCAAGACGATGCAGGTGTACCGCGACGACGCCGTCGTGCGCACGGTGCCGGTGAGCCTCGGCAAGGCGTCGACGCCGACGTCGAGCGGCACGACGGTCATCATGTCCCGCGAGCCGTCGGCGGTGTTCCGCACGCCGGAGTACACCGCCACGGTCCAGTACGCGATGCGCCTCACCTGGGGCGGCCAGTACATCCACGCCGCCCCCTGGTCCGTCGGCGACCAGGGCCGGCGCAACGTCTCGCACGGCTGCACCAACGTGTCCACCGACAACGCCCGGTGGCTCTACGAGCAGGTCCTCGTCGGCGACCCGGTCACCACCCGCAACACCGAGGTCAAGCTCGACCCGGGCGACGGCTGGACCGCCTGGGACCTGTCGTGGGCCGACTACACCAAAGCCTGAGAGGAGCCCGATCATGGAGGTCATCCGCGCCCCCAGCACGAGCCGCCCGGCGCCGCAGCAGCGGTACTCCGGCGTCGCCTGGATCGGCCGTGACGTCACCGCGCTGGAGCCGTCGCGCCTGGCGACGTTCCACGCCCAGTTCAACCCGGGCGCGCGCACGGCGTGGCACCGCTGCCCGTTCGGCCGCGTCCTGCACGTGCTGCACGGCATCGGCCGCGTACAGCGCCGCGGCGGCCCGGTGCACGAGGTGCGAGCCGGCGACACGATCGTGGTGGCCGCGGGCGAGTGGCACTGGCACGGCGCCGCGCCCAGCACGTTCGTGGCGATGGTCTCGACCCAGGAACGGGACCCGGACGGCCCGGGCACCGAGTGGGGCGAGCAGGTGACGGACGGCGAGTACGCGCGCCCGCCGCAGGCCACGGCGATCCGCCTGCCGGACGAGGACCGCGTGGCGTCGCGCGAGCCCGGCTGGTGAGCTGAGCCGCCTCACCCGGAATGACTGCCGAAAGGCCCGGATCCGCCGCGGATCCGGGCCTTTCGACGGCGTTCCCGACCCTGGTCGACGCCCTGCGCGAGTGCGTGGCCGCGGCCCGCTCGACGAGCGAGGACCCGTTCGCCGACGCGCCGGCGATGTGCGCCTCGGCGCGGACGGCAACCCGTGTGCCCCCCCAAAAAAAAGATCGTTACGCACCGATTCCTGGGACCGGCGAGCAACCACCGCGCCGGACGATAGGCACCTGGCTCGGCGAACTGACCGCGGTCAAGGTTGTCGCCTTGATCGTCAGTGCCGTCGGTTTCATTGCCAGTATCGAGCAGCTCTTCGGCCAGATCTCCGCCTACCTCGGCATCGTGATCACCGTAGGGGCGGTTATCGTGATCGTGCTGGGTGTTGTCCTCTACGTCAAGGAATGGAATCAGGAACTTCGCTGGCCCGCGACGTTCGCAGTGTTCGTGATCGTGCTCGGAGCAATGATTCTCGCCTCCGCCCTGACCGTTCAGGCGCCAGGAATCCGGAATCGGGACCAGAACGCCGGCGGCCGCGGCAGCGGACCCTTGTTCATCGAGAACAACAACTCGCTCGATCTTGACCCGGGCAACGAGTCCAGCCAGCCGGACATCACCCTCAGCGGGTACGAACAGGCGTTCACGGTGCCCCGAAACAGCCAGGCCCACATAGCCACGGTGCCGCAGGGAAAGCTGTCCGCCTGTGACAGCGCCACCTGGAATGACGCCACGCCCGGTGTTCGCAACGGCTCCTACTCTGTGTCCGCACCGATCGAAAGCGGATCTTCCTGCTGAAGGTCGTCTCACTCACCTCGACCGCCACACTGACCGTCGAGGCGAGCCGGCCGCCCCGGTAGCGCCGGCGGCGAGGGTATCGCGGCGGAAGCCCTGACCAGGGCCCTCGAACTCCTATCGGGCTGATGGACTTAATTCAGCTCCGCCGAATGTTGACAGGCCGGTCGCCGGACGGCGACGATCGATGCATGACCGGACCCGGGCGACTCTTCTCGCCCCGACACATCGCCTTCACGAGGCGGCGCGTCATCGACAACATGTTGTCGGTGTCCATGCAGTGTCGCTGATCGACGCTGCCTCTTCCCCGCGGTGATTTCCGGTCTCACCGCGCCATTCCCGTAATCGTGCGGCCCCGGGTCGCAACGATGCCGTTCGCATGCCCGAAACGCATTTGCGAGGAGAAATCGCGATGACAACCAGCCTCACCGCACTCGACGTCCGCAAGGTCACCGCCCGCATCGGGGCCGAGGTCCGCGGCGTGAACATCGGCGCGGAGCTCGACGCCGAGACCGTGGACGCGATCCGTGCCGCACTCAACGAGCACAAGGCGCTCGTGTTCAAGGACGTCGATCTCGACGACGCCGGCCAGGAGCGCTTCGCGCGCTACTTCGGCGAGCTCACCACCGCCCACCCGACGGTGCCGGCCGAGCCGGGCGCGCCGAACGTGCTGCCGGTCGACAGCGAGCGGGGGCGGGCCAACCACTGGCACACCGACGTGACCTTCGTGGTCAGCCCTCCGCAGGTCAGCACCCTGCGCAGCATCGTGCTGCCGCCCTACGGCGGCGAGACGCTGATCGCCAACGCGGCCGCGGCCTACCGGGACCTCCCGGCGCCGCTGCGCGCGTTCGCCGAGACGCTGTGGGCGGTGCACACCAACGACTACGACTACGCCGTACCGCCGGAGTCGCTCGACGAGGGCGCGCAGGAGCGCCGGGCGCAGTTCACCTCCATCGGCTACGAAACGGTGCACCCGGTCGTGCGCGTGCACCCGCTCACCGGCGAGCGGGGGCTGTTCATCGGCGGATTCGCGAGCCGGATCGCCGGGCTTTCCAGCACCGAGTCGCGCGACATTCTGCGGCTGCTGCAGGCGTACGTCACGCGGCCCGAGAACGTGCTGCGGTGGCGGTGGTCGCCGAACGAGCTCGTCATCTTCGACAATCGCATCACCCAGCACTACGCGATCGACAACTACGACGACCGGCCGCGCCGCCTGAACCGCGTCACGGTCGCCGGGGAGATCCCGGTCGGCGTGGACGGCAAGGCGAGCTACTCCATTTCCGGCGACGCGTCCCACTACACGCCGGCCGTTTCCGTCGCGGTCGCCGCGTGATGGCCCGGGTTCGAACCGGGGCCGGGGCGCTGGCGGTCCTCGCCGTCGCGGCGGTGGCGCTGTCGGCGTGCGGCTCGGCCGAGGCCAGTGACAGCGCGCCCGACGCCTCGGGCGTCACCACCCTGCGGTACCAGGGCTGGGCCAACCAGGTCACGCTGCCGGAGGTGGCCGAGCACCTCGGCTACTTCGACGGCAAGGTCAAGCTCAAGTGGGTCGGCAACACCATCAGCGGGCCCCAGGACATCCAGTCCGCGGCCACCGGCGAGGCCGACTTCGGGGGCGCCTTCGGCGGCGCCGTGGAGAAGCTCGTCAGCTCCGGCGCCGGGATCAAGGCGGTCATCAACTACTACGGCAGCGACAACAAGGAGTTCACCGGGTACTACGTGCTGGACGGCAGCCCGCTCAGGACCGCCCGGGACCTGATCGGCAAGAAGGTCGGCGTGAACACGCTCGGCGGGCAGAACGAGGCGGACATCTTCAACGTGCTGCACAAGGCCGGGCTGTCCGCGGCCGACGCCAAGAAGGTCGAGCTGGTGACGCTCCCGCCGCCCAACGCCGAGGACGCGCTGCGCAAGGGCCAGATCGACGCCGTCGCGCTCTCCGGGCAGTTCCGGCAGCGGGCCGAGGCGGCCGGCGGGCTGCGGGCGCTGTTCACACAGGTGGACCTCTACGGGCCGTTCAACGGCGGGCAGTACGTGTTCCGCAACGACTTCATCAAGAAGAACCCCGCCGCGGTACGCGCCTTCGTCGACGGCGTCGGCAAGGCGATCGAGTGGGAGCGGACCACACCGCGCGACGAGGTCATCGCCACGTTCACGAAGATCGTCGAGGGGCGGGCCCGGACCAACGAGACGACGACGACGCTGAAGTACTGGCAGAGCGTCGGCGTGCCGTCCAACCACGGCTACATCGTCGACGGCGACTTCACGCTGTGGCAGGACTGGCTGCTCACCACGGGGTCGGTGAAGCAGGTCCCGAAGTCCTCGGACCTGTACACCAACGAGTTCAACCCGAACGCGACCTCGCCCGCACTACCGGCGAAGGGGTGATCGCACGATGGCCGGCAACACCGAGATCAGGATCAGGAACATCACCAAGACGTTCCCCGCCCGCAACTCCGCCGCGCTGACGGCCCTGGACAACATCAGCCTCGAAATCGCCGCCGGGGAGTTCCTCGCGCTGGTCGGCCCGAGCGGGTGCGGCAAGTCCACGCTGCTGGACCTGATCGCCGGGCTGACCAGCCCGACCTCCGGCGAGCTGACCATCGGCGGGCGGACCGTCACCGGCCCCGGCCTGGACCGCGGCGTGGTCTTCCAGCAGTACGCCCTGTTCCCGTGGCGGACCGCGCAGGCCAACGTCGAGTTCGGCCTCGAGGTCAAGGGGACGCCGCGCCGGCGCCGCGCCGAGCGGGCCCGGGAGATGCTGGCGCTCGTCGGGCTGACGGCCTTCGCGGACCGGTACCCGCACGAGCTCTCCGGCGGCATGCGCCAGCGGGTGGCCATCGCCCGCAGCCTGGCCTACGAGCCCGAGGTGCTGCTGATGGACGAGCCCTACGCGGCGCTGGACGCCCAGACGCGGGAGGCGCTGCAGGAGGACCTGCTGTCGATCTGGCGGCGTACGGGTACCACCGTGCTGTTCATCACCCACAGCATCGAAGAGGCGGTGTATCTGGGTCAGCGGGTCGCGGTGATGACCGCGCGGCCGGGCCGGATCAAGCGCGTCGTGGACATCGAGCTGGGGGCGACCGGCGGGGACGTCCGCTCGGCGCCGGAGTTCGTCCGCTACCGGCACGAGATCTGGGAGCTGCTGCACGACGAGGTGCGGCGCGCCTTCGAACTGCAGGAGGTGGGGGCCGGTGTCTGAGACCACGATCGCGGTCATCGAGAAGCCGGCGGCTTCCGCGCCCGCCCTCCCGGCGCCGCGGCGGGGGACGGCGGGGCGGGCGGCGCGCCTGCTCGGCACCGGCGTGCGCCGGGTCGTCGCCATCGCCGCCTTCCTCGCGCTGTGGCAGCTCGCGCCGACGGTCGGCTGGGTCGACCCGGCGTTCCTGTCGCCGCTGAGCGAGGTGCTGCACACCTGGTGGGGGCTCGCGGTCGACGGCGACCTGTGGACGAACATCTGGGCCAGCCTGCACCGCTCGCTGAGCGGCTTCGCGATCGCCATCTCGGTCGCGGTGCCGCTGGGGCTGCTCGTCGCCTGGTACCGCGCGGTGGCCGGGGTCCTCTCGCCGCTGCTGGCCGTCTTCCTCAACACGGCGGCGGTGGCCCTGCTGCCCGTCTTCACCCTGATCCTCGGCATCGGCGACACCTCGAAGATCGCGATCATCGCGTACGCCTGCTTCTGGCCGGTGCTGTACAACACGATCAGCGGGGCCCGCGACGTCGACCCGCTGCTGATCAAGTCGGCCCGCTCGCTCGGGCTGCCGCACCTGAAGCTCTTCGCCAAGGTGATCGTCCCGGCGGCGCTGCCGACGATCTTCACCGGCATCCGGCTCGCCGGCGCGGCCTCCATGCTCGTGCTGATCACCACCGAGTACGTGGGGGCCAAGGCCGGCCTCGGCTACATGATCATCTCCGCGCAGTTCAACTTCCAGATCCCCGAGATGTACGCCGGCATCCTCACCGTGTCGATCATCGGCGTTGCATTCAACTACCTGCTGCTGTTCATCGAGTCGAAGGTCCTGAGGTGGCGAGCATGACCGCGCGGCAACTGCATCTGAACGCGTTCCTGATGAGCTCGGGCCACCACGAGGCGGCGTGGCGGCTGCCCGAGAGCGACCCGTACGCCGACGTCGACGTGCGGCACTGGATCCGCCTGGCCCAGATCGCCGAGCGGGGCAAGCTCGACTCGCTGTTCCTGGCCGACGGCCCCGCGCTGTGGCAGGGCATCGAGTTCCGCCCGGCCGGCCAGCTCGAGCCCACGATCCTGCTGACGATCCTCGCGGCCGCGACGAGCCGGATCGGGCTGATCGCGACCGCCTCGACGACGTACAACGAGCCCTACAACCTGGCCCGCCGCTTCGCCTCCCTCGACCACGTCAGCGGCGGCCGGGCGGGCTGGAACATCGTCACCACCGCCGGACAGGCGGCCGCGCGCAACTTCGGCCTCGACGACCGGCCGGACCACCTCGACCGGTACCGCCGGGCGACCGAGTTCGTGGAGGTCTCCCGCAAGCTGTGGGACTCCTGGGACGACGACGCCCGGCTCGCCGACAAGGCCCGCGGCCGCTACATCGACCCGGCCAAGGTGCACCCCGTCGGCCACCGCGGCGAGTACTACAGCGTCGCGGGCGCGCTGAACGTGCCGCGCCCGCCGCAGGGCCACCCGCTGCTCGTGCAGGCCGGCTCCTCGCACGACGGCAAGGACTTCGCCGCGCGCTACGCCGACGCCGTCTTCACCGCGCAGCAGACGATCGCCGACGCCCAGCACTTCTACGCGGACCTCAAGGCGCGGGCGGCCGCCCTGGGCCGCGACCCGGCCGCGGTCAAGATCCTGCCGGGCATCGTGCCGATCCTCGGCTCGACCGAGGCCGAGGCGCAGCGCAAGGCCCAGGAGCTCGAGGACCTGATCGTGCCCGAGTTCGGGCTCGGGCAGCTCTCCGAGACCCTCGAGGTGCCCGTCGACCGGCTGGCCCTGGACGAGCAGCTGCCGGACGACATCCCGGACAGCGCCTCGATCGAGGGCGCGCAGAGCCGGTCGAGCCTGATCGTGAACCTGGCGCGGCGCGAGCGGCTGACCGTCCGCCAGCTCATCGGGCGGCTGGGCGGCGGCCGGGGTCACTGGACCTTCATCGGTACCCCGGAACAGACCGCCGACGTACTGCAGGAGTGGTTCGACAACGGCGCGGCCGACGGCTTCAACGTCATGGGCGCGGCCCTGCCGTCGGGGCTGGAGGACTTCGTCGACCAGGTCGTGCCGATCCTGCGCGAGCGCGGCCTCTTCCGCACCGAGTACGAGGGCGCGACGCTGCGCGAGCACTACGGGCTGGCCCGGCCCGGTCAGGACGCTGCCGCGAACGCCAGCACGGTGAACGGATCGGTGTAGAGGGCGTCGAGCATGACCGCGCCGCCGGCCATGGCCAGCGGCGCGGTCATGAAGCTCGACATCAGCACGCTGCGCTCGGGGTCGGTGACCGTCGCGCTGTGCCGGGCGAGCTCCGTACGCAGGGTCGCCAGGCAGTCGGGCAGCCGGGCGAGGCCGGGGTCGACAAGCAGTACCAACTCCGGGTTGAGCAGGTCCGCGATCGGCGCGATGGCCCGTCCGACCACCTCGGCCCGCCGGCGGAAGAGCTCGCGGGCGTCCGGGTCGCCCGCGGCCGCGACGTCGACCAGCTCGAAGATCGACGGCTCGGCGACCAGGCCGGCCCGGTAGGCCGCCTCCACCAGGCGGCGCTCCGACACCGTCGCCTGCAGGCAGCCGGTGCGGCCGCACGAGCACGGCTCGGCGCTGCCGGCGACGGGCAGGTGAGCGATGCTGCCGGCCTGGAAGCGGGGCCCGTGCTGGATCTGCCCGCCGAGCGCGAAGGCGGCGTCGACCACGTTGCCGACGAAGACGGCGAGGACGCTCTCCCGCGAGCGGGGGTGGCCGAACAGCTGCTCGGCGCGCACCAGCGCCCGCGAGTGCGAGTCGACAAGCGCGGGCACCCCGAACCGGCGGGCGAAGATGGCGCCGGCCGGGACCTGGCGCCAGCCGAGCATCGGGTGCTCGACGATGGTGCCGTGGTCGCGGTCGACCCAGCCGCCGGTCGCGATCCCGATGCCCAGCAGCCGGTCGCCGCACGGGTGCTCGTACAGCAGCCGCGCGAGCGTGTCGGCGCTGCGCTCGATGATGCGGTCCGAGCCGGCGTCGCCGTGCGGGATCCGGCGCTCGGCCAGCACGCGCCCGCGGATGTCGAGCAGCGCGACGGTGGCGTGCGGGATGGCGTAGTGGATGCCGGCGACGATGCCCACCGAGGTGTCCAGGTCGACCGGGAGGAACGGCCGCCCCATCCCGTTCGCGGCCGTGGCCTCGGGCAGCTCGGTGAGCAGGCCGAGCGACAGCAGTTCGGCGGTGTGCCCGGTCACCGACGCCGGCGACAGGCCGGTGAGCCGTGCCATCGTGCTGCGCGGCAGCGGGCCGTGCTCCAGGACGACGCGCAGGAGCGATCCGACGCTCACCGCACGGCGCCGCTGCGGTCGTGACGAGGCTCGCGACAGTACCAACATGGAGCATATCCTACTTGCCGGGTAGGGTAAGTAGGTTAAATCCCGGCCACCGGGATTGCGTAAGCTCGACCTTACGCGTAACGTCTGCCTTACCGATGAACCTGGACCAAGTCTTCGTCGCCCTGTCCGACCCGTCCCGCCGCGCACTGCTACAGCGGCTCGCCTACGGCCCGGCGACCACCGGCCAGCTGGCCGAACTGCTGCCGGTCAGCCGCCCGGCGGTCTCCCAGCACCTCAAGGTCCTGCAGGACGCGGGCCTGATCGAGACCGAGCAGCGCGGCCGCCACCGCTGGCACCGGGTCGTCGCCGCCCCGCTGACCGCCGTCGCCACCTGGGCGACCGACCTGACCTCACGGAGTTCGTCATGACCCAGCCGGTGAGTTACGTGGAGATCAACAGCCCGGACCTGGACGCGACGCGCCGCTTCGTCGCGTCGGTCTTCGGCTGGGAGCCGGCCCCGTTCTCGGCCCCTGACTACCTCGTCGCCCCGCACGGCGACGCCCCCGGCGTGGACACCGGGCTGCTCCCGTCCCGCGACGGGCAGCCGCGCACCGTCCCGGTCATCCGCGTGGACGGCCTGGAGGCCGCGACGGCGCTGGTCCGCGAGCACGGCGGCCGGGTCGTGGTCGAGCCCTTCACCCTGCCGGGCGTGGGCAGCGGCTGCTACGTCACCGACCCGGCGGGCGTGCTGATCGGCCTGCACGCCTACGACCCGGCCGCCTAGTCAGCGCAGCTTCGGGACGTGGCGGCGGTACTCGCTCACCGTCGGGTCCCCCGCGATCCAGAAGCGCCACGGCACGTCGTGGGCGCCCGTCACGCCGACGCGGGGGCCGGTTGTGATCTCGCCCGCCGGGCCGTCCGGTGCGGTCAGGTGGCCGTCCAGCAGGTAGGTGCCGTAGAACTCGCGGCCGATCGCCAATGCGCTGCACAGCCGGGCCGGGCCGCGCGCCAGATCGCGGTCGGTGCGGGCGGCCGGGCGGCGCTCGCGGGCCACCGCCAGCCCGTCCACGACCTCGCCCGCGCGCAGCAGGACGGCCGACGCGATGCCCTCGGTGCCGGTCACGACGTTCATGCAGCAGTACATATGCGAATGTATGGTTCAGCCATGGACGCTGAACTGGTCAAACGGGCTCACTGAGGCGACTTCTCAGGCATGAACTTCGCAGGTCTCGTCCGCCTCTCGTTCGAGCTTCCAGACAGCAGGGTGCCGGCTGGGGGCGGCTCGGCCGCGCCCCTCACCGGACGCGACATCCGGGGCCGCGATGAGCAGGCCAAGGATTGCCGAAGCTACGTGGGGCACCGTCACGGCAGCTACATCTACACCTATGAGGAGCCGGACACGAGCGCGTTCAAGCGGAAGGCGGTGCGGCTGCCGGATGGGCGGCGGGTGTATCGGGTTGTCCGGCCGGTGTTCGAAGGTGCGTTGGAGGATCTCAAGCGGGGTAAAGCCCCGAATGGTGAGCGGCTCGACGGTCTCGTCGTCTACGACATCGATCGGCTGACACGGGATAACCGGCATCTGGAGGATGCGATCGAGGTCGTCGAGCACTTCCGGCGCCCGATCGTGGACATCACGGGCACGCTTGATTTGCTGACGGACAACGGCCGCACTGTCGCGCGGATCGTGGTGGCGGCGAACAACAAGCAGTCGGCCGACACGGCCCGACGGGTGGCACGTAAGCATCGGGCTCTGCAGCAGGCGGGTATCCCGGCCGGAGGTTGGCGTCCTTTTGGTTGGAAGGCGGGCAAACGGGAGCTCGAGCCGGCCGAGGCGGAGGCGATCCGGGCCGCGGCGCGGCGGGTCATCGGGGGTGCGCCGTTGAATGCTGTGGTTGCGGAGTGGAATCGGCTCGGGCGCCGTTTACCTATGGATGTCCGCCGTCGTCGCAGGGCGGTTGTGGCGGCGTCAATGTTCATGGTCCGAGGACGGATGCCGCGGTGTCGGAGTTGGTGCTGCGGAAGTACGAGCTGGAGGCTGCACGGCGAGATGCTACGGCCGAGCCTGTGTCGTGGCCTGATGAGGATGCGTTGGCTGGGGTGCGGGTGCAGATCGCGGAGTCGACTGCTGCGTGGCGCGGGCGGTTGCTGTCGGGTGCTCGGTATTTCGCGTTGTTGGCTGAGTTGGAGCTGGAGGAGCAGCGTTTGTTGGGTGAGCGGCGGCGGTGGCTGGCTCGGGAGCATGGTGCGGCTGCGCGTCCGGTTGATATTCGGGCTCGGTGGGGGTCGGCGGAGATGACGCGGGTGGAGCAGCGCGCGTTCGTTGACGATCAGCTGGTCGCAGTGCTGGTGCGTCCGAGGGCGCCTGGGCGGGGCAAGTGGAATCCGGATCGTTTGGAGCCGTTGTGGCGTGCGTGATATGGCCATCGGCTTCTGATTGGTTTGGCTGGCGGCTGGCTCTCGAGTGGGTGGTGTACGGATGACGAGGCATGTGGATTGCCGGCTGGGCCGTGGGGGCGCGTATGTCGATCAGGTGTTGTGTCCGGGCGGCGCTGGTCATGCGGTGCGTTCCGTTGCGGTGCTGTACGGATCAGGTGTCAACGACGGTTGAAAGCTGAGCAGGTTGCGACGGGGCGACTACAGCCCAGTTTTCACGCGGCGCCGACATCAGGCGTCACGCCTGTTGCATTCTCGATGCGGTGGAGGGTTGGCGGGACCCGCGGACTGTTGTGGGGTCGTGGTGGTGGTTCGTCGTGGTTGGCTGACGCGCTCGCGCCGCCGGCTGTGTTGGCGTCGTGGCGGCGTCCGATGCTGGCGGCGGTTGCGTCGGGGGTGGTCGGCATCCTGCTGGCGTTCGGGATGCTCGATGACATGTCGGAGCAGTCGGTTGCTGCGGAGATGCTGTGCTCGGCTGGTGCAGGTTTTGTCCTCGTTCTCAACGGTGTTGTGGCGGTGCTGCGCTGGCGCAGGGTGCAACGTGTCGGCGATGTCTACGCACTGGCGTTGGACGCGTGGCATCGTGCGGTGTTCTGCCTGCAGTGTGGTCATTCGTGGATACCGGGCGTCGCCGGGGTTGTTCCTGCGGATCGTCGGCTTGGGGTGGTGCTTGTGCAGCGTGCCGCAGCTGTCTTTGGGGCTGAGCCGTCACGTTGACGTACCGTTCACGGTCCGGTGCCGCGCTTTTGCGAGGTGATCGCCGGTTGTGGCTGAGCCGGGAGCGTCGTCGGTCGCGGGGTGCCGGTCTGGTCCGCCATGTCATGGCGTAACCGGCTCACGTTGGCCAACTGCCGAGGTGGTTGTCGTTATGTCAGCGTCGGTGGATGCTGGCCTCGTCGACAGATTCCTTGGAGCCAGGCGGTGATCTTCCTCGGTCGGCCTGCGGCGTGGATGGCGAGGCCGATGGGGCGATCATGGCGTGGGCCGAGTTGCATGCGCGGCGTGCGCCGGCTTGGACGGAGGAACGTTGGCGGCGCGCGTGCGAGGTGCTCCGGGTGCGGGTCACGCCCAGAGCCAGCGGGAGTAGTGGATGCGAGCCGTTGACGCCCGTTGACGAGGTCCGGCCCGAATAGGTTTGGTGGGTGGGGATGCGCGGCACGCGTCCTGGTGTGCGGCCGCCCGATCTTCGAGCTGTGTATGTAGGTACGGTCAGCGCTGAGATGTTGTACAGCTGGGGGCACTCTTAGCGGCTCGGCTGCCGTCTGCGTCGTGGGGTGTGGCGGCGATATGTGCTGACGGTGGGGTCGCCGGCGATCCAGAATCGCCATGGCACGTCATGGGCGCTGGCGACGCCAACACGGGGGCCCGATTCGATGGCCTCGGCAGGTACCGGGTCGGCCGGTGGCGTCAGCGTCAGCGGGCCCTTCCCGTCAATCATCGAGGTTCCGTTTGCTTCACGGCCGACTCCGAGTGCGGTGACCAGCAGTGCGGGCCCCCGCGCCAGTTCTTGCGTAGGCACGTTGCCGCGTCGGTCTCGCGCGATGTCGATGCCGTCGACGATCTCGCCGGCGCGCAGGAGCACGGCGGCCGCCTCTCCTTCATGGCCGCAGACGATGTTCAGGCACCAGTGAACTCCGAATACGAAGTAGGTGTACGCATAGCCGGGGGGCCCGAACATCACCCGGGTCCGTGGGGTTGGACCCCGGTGGGCATGTGACGCTGGGTCCACACCGGTTCCGGCATATGCCTCGACTTCAGTCAGCCGGATCGTGACGCCATGCGCGGACAGACGCCAGCCGAGCAGCGACCTGGCGGTGTTCGGGATGTCGGCCGCCGACGCGTTGAGCCACGGAAACGTCACCGGATCAGGAAACGCCAAAAGTCGCAATCCCGCCACTGAATGCTCCGGGTTGCGGATCGGGACCGCAGCGCTGGAGTGGATGCGGTCGGGCGCCGTTCGGCGAACCGGGCACGGGGCGGGCGTGAGCCGTTACCCGGCTCGCCGGTTCATCCAGTGGCTGAATGACAGCGATATCGTGGCGGTGTGAACGAGAACCGAGGGGAAACGAGCGAGGCCACCCGGCGGTTGCTTGCCGCCCTCGCGGCTCACGCCGCACGCTTCGAGCACGACATGGCTGAGGAGCGTCGCAGACACTACCGCAAGCGCGTGTAAACGCGCCGGAGGACGAGCCACACCCGGACGATCTCGTCGAAGACGAGAATCAAATGATCATTCTGTTAGGACTTGTAAACCTCAGCGCCGGACAACGTCGCAGCGTCACACTGCACGCCCAGCGCACAGAACAGGCCAGCGTTTGCATCGGCCGATCGGCAGGTGATCGACACAGGATCCTCATGTGAGGCTGGCAGTTGCGTGCCGGGCGTCGGACCGCTGGACCAGCTGCGGGGCATGGTTCTTCGATGCTGGTCATCGTGTTGGATCGCGCCTGTCCTGCCAGACGTCACTCGGTTCGCCATGTGGTCGTGGGAGATGCGAGGAACAGAGGTGTCACTCGTCCTCGGTGAGGTGCCTGCATAGCTCGGCGTACAACGATCGCGACAGAGGGTACGTTCTGCCCTTCGTGAGGGTTGCAGGCTTCGTCCGACGCCGTCCGACGCGGCGCCGAAGCCTGGAACCGCTGCGGGAAGCTCTGGCACGACGGCAGTGGGTAGCGCTCCTGCCGTCGCGCCAGGCGTTGGCTGCAGCACCTGATCGCCCGGTTAGCCTGTCCGGCCGATGTGACGGGCCGGTACGGTCGGTGCCGCGCCTGCTCGAGGTCGCAACACCTCGGGCTCCACCACGGCGGGGAGGCGTTGTTGCGCCAAGCCTGATCCAACGGCTCATCGTCGAGCGCGGACGGCGGCCGACGTCAGGGACGGGATCGGACCCCCGCGGCGTCACCGGCGTGATCCGGCTGTCGCGTGCCTCCTACCGCAAGATGACCCAGAACCTGGCGTGGGCCGCCGGATACAACGTCATCGAAATTCCCATCGCCGCCAGCGTGCTCGCCTGTGCCGGTATCACGCTCAGCCCGGCCATCGGCGCGGTCCTGATGTCCGCGCCGACCATCATGGTGGCCCTCAACGCCCAGCTACTGCGCCGGGTCCGGCTGACCCCCGACCCGGCGTGACGGCAGGCCCGCGGTGGTCCGAGCGACCGCCGCGGGTCCGCCGGTGGGCGGCGCCAGCGGCTCCTGTTGCCAGGATGTCCTGGCACGCCTGCAGCAGCGTGCGGCTGATGTTGGCCTCGTACCCGGTGTGCCGTGACAGCACCGTCGCCCTGGTCGCGCATCAGACAGGCGTCGGCACAGGCAGCGGGGGTCCGTGGCCGGTTCAGCGGCGATCGCCGGGTGCAGTGATGCTGAGGGGCAGTGCTTGGAATCCGCGCAGGACGAGCCGGTCACGGCGGAGAGGAGGGCGGCCTGGTGGGGCCGACAACTGCGGGAATCGGGTCAGCAGCTTGGAGAAGGCAACGCTTGCTTCGAGCCGGGCGAGGTTGTTGCCGATGCAGATGTGTGGGCCGGCGCCGAAGCTGAGCGGCCGGATGTCGGTACGGGTGTGATCGAAGCGGGCGGGGTCGCGGTAGCGGGCGGGGTCGCGGTTGGCGGCGCCGATGAGCAGGATCGCGTTGCGGCCCTTGGGGATCGGGATGCCTTCGACGGTCAGCCCGTCGGTGCGGGCCTGGCGGGTGGCGACCTGGACGGGGGCGTCGTAACGCAGGACCTCCTCGATGAATCCGGCGACCGGGATCTGTCCGACGCGCAGCTCGCCGGCCAGGTCGGGGCGGTCCAGCAGGATGGTGAGGCCGTTGCCGAGCAGGTCGGTGGTGGTCTCGAAGCCGGCGACGAGCAGCAGGATGAGGTTGGCCAGCAGTTCCTGGTCGGATAGCCGGCCGTCTTCGGCGTCGCGGGCCGCGACCAGGGCGCTGACCAGGTCGTCACCGGGCGCCGTGCGGCGTTCGCTGATCAGGTGGGTGAAGTATCCGGCCAGCTCGCGGGCGGCGGCGTCGGCGGACGCGGACGTGCCGCCGGAGAGTTCCAGCGCCTCGGTCAGGTCGGCGGCCAGCGGCCGGAACCGGCGGCGGTCGCCGGGGGGCACGCCGAGCAGCTCGCCGATCACGGTGACCGGCAGCGGGAAGGCAACGAGGTCCATGAAGTCGACCGGCCCATCGGCGGCGGCCTCACCGAGCCGGTCGAGCACGTCGTCGACGGCCGCCTCGATCGGCGGCTGCAGGTCGGCGACCCGGCGTGGCGTGAACACCTTGGAGATCAGTGAGCGCATACGGCCGTGGTCGGGCGGGTTGGCGCGCAGGATGGACTGCTGCATCAGCTGCAACGCGTCGTTGCCGGCGTCGGGTGCGACCGGTTCGGGCACTCCGAACCCCGGTTCTCGCAATACCTGGTTGACCGCTGCGTAGCCGCAGACCAGCAACGAGCCGTCGGGGAGGACGGACACAGGTCCCAGCTCGTGCGCCGCGGCGTAGAGCGGGAAGGGATCGGCGCGCCCGGCCGGGGTCATCATCTGCTGGACGAGCGCCGCGGCGTCGCGCTCGCCCTGGCCAGACTGGACGGGGCCCGGCTGGGCGGGGCCCGGCTCCCAGGTGAGGCTCAGTTGTTCGCGGTGGCCGATGGTTTGCAGGCGTGCGGTGATGGCGTCGCGTATGAGTCGCAGGTCCTGTTCGTCGTCGGCTTCGGCGAACAGGACGAGTTCGTCTGCGGAGGCGTGCAGGGTGCAGCGTGCGCGGTCGAACTCGATGAGCCCGCTGGTGTCGGCACACTCCGTGCGGCGTGGCCTCAGCATCGCGGAGCTCTCGCGGTGCCGGTGGCCGTGGTTGTGCTCAGGATCGGGGTCGAGGTCGCTGATTTGGGTGAGGTGCGTGCACAGCTGGGTGAGGTAGCGGCTTGCGCGATCGGTACGGATGCGGGCTTCCGCGGAAGGCATGAGGGGTTTGCTCCTAGCGCCTGGTGCAGGCGGCCAGCCAGGCGGCGACGCCGCCGGCATGCACGGTCGAAGAACTGGTGGTGGCCTGGACACGGTCCACGGTCCATCCGTCGGTGAAGCAGGATTCCAGTTCGCCTCGGGACATGGTGTGGGGCGGGATCGGTTTTGTGGTGTGCTGGTCGCTGTAGCAGAGCACGAACAGCCGACCTCCCGGTCGCAGGACGGCGCGCAGGCCGTCGAGATAGCGGGACCGGTCCGTGGGGGTCAACGCGTGCAGGAGCAGGCAGTCCAGCGCCGTGTCGAACACCTCACCCAACTCCGCCAGCGCGAGCGCGTCGTGCTGGATAAACCGTGCGGTCAGGCCGCGGTCGCGTGCCTTGCGCTCGGCGGACGCGAGGGAGTCGGCGGCGCGGTCGATCCCGGTGGCGTCCAGTCCCGCGGCGGCGGCCATGAGGGTGTGCTCCCCGGTGCCGCAGCCGATGTCCAGGACCCGGCCGCGTAGCGCGCCGCTGTCGGCTAGCGCGAGTAGTGCCGGCTGCGGGGTGCCGGTCTCCCACGGCGGGCACCCGCCGTGGCGGCTCACCGATCCTTGCACCGGGCCGGTCACGCGTCCCGCCGGTTGATCATGAGGAACCCGGCCAGCAGGGCCGCGGCCGCGTACAGGCTGAACACGCCGAAGCCGGTCCACGGGGCGAGGCTGGCCGCCTCGCGATGGGCGGCGACGAAGATCTGGCTTCCCGACTGCATCGGGATGTAGGGCCCCACGGTGGTCTTCCACGACCCGGGCAGCAGGTCCAGCAGCAGCGGCGGGACGAACAGCACGCCGAGCAGGGTCGCGATCGCCGCGGCCGAGGAGCGCAGCAGGGCGCCGAGCCCGAATCCGAGCAGCCCGTACACGGTGAGGTACAGGCCGCCGCCCAGCATGGCCCGGGTGACGCCGGGGTCGCTGAGCGCGGTCCCTGTCAGGGTGTGGGCGGGTAGCGCCGCCAGGAACGCGAGGTAGGCGGCGACCGTGGAAACGGTCGAGGTGACCAGCGCCGTCCCGGCGAAAGCCAGGCCCTTGGCGGCCAGGACGGTCCGGCGCCGCGGCAGGGCGGCGAAGGTCGTGCGGATCATCCCGCTGCCGTATTCACCCGTGATGGCCAAGGCGCCGAGCACCCCGAAGGCGACCTGCGACAGGTGCAGCCCCGCCAACGCGAGCTGGACGACGTCCACATGGGCCAGGTCGGCGGGCTTCAGCCGCGGGGCCAGCAGGGCGGCGGCGAGTACGGCGAAGCCGATGTTGCCGGCGAAGGCGACCAGCAACGCCCAGTACGTCGACTGGATGCTCGCCAGTTTGGCCAGCTCCGCGCGCAGCACGTTGGTGAAGTCCCCGCCGCGGCGCCCGGTGGCCCGCGACGCCGGCGATGCTGTGGTAGCCGGCGATGTTGTGGTAGGGGTCATGACGGAGGCCCTTCAGCGCGCGGCCGGCGTCGGCACCGGCATCGGTTGGGTGGCGTGGTAGTCGGTGGTGTCGCGGGTCAGCTCCATGTAGCGCTGCTCCAGCGACATCTGCTGCGGCGACAGCTCCAGCAGGCCGAGCCCGCGGACCCGGGCCGCCTCGCCGATCTCGTCGGCCGTCGCACCGATGACCCGCAACGCACCGTCCGCATCGCGGCCGACGGTCGCGCCCCGCTCGGCGAGCAGCGCGGCCAGGGCATCGGCCTCGGTGCAGCGGACCCGGATGTAGTTCTCGCCCCCGGCGGCCAGAAACTCGGCGACGCCGGTCTCGGCGATCAGCCGGCCACGGCCGATGATGACCAGCCGATCGGCCGTCACCGCCATCTCGCTCATCAGATGGCTGGACAGGAACACGGTGCGGCCCTGCCCGGCCAGCGACTTCAGCAGGCTGCGGATCCACGCCACGCCGTCGGGGTCGAGCCCGTTCACCGGCTCGTCGAACATCAGCACCGGCGGATCACCCAGCAGCGCCGCGGCGATGCCGAGCCGCTGCGCCATGCCGAGGGAGAACCTGCCGACCTGCTTGCGGGCGGCCGAGGCCAGCCCGACCTGGCCCAGCACCGCCTCGACGCGGGAGCGCGGGATGCCGTTGCTGAGCGCCAGCCACCGCAGATGCTGGTACGCCGAGCGCCCGGGGGCTACCGCCTTGGCGTCCAGCAGCGCCCCGACCTCGTACAGCGGGCGGCGGTACCCGGCGTACGGCCGGCCGTTCACCGTGACCGTCCCCGTGTCCGGCGCGTCGAGTCCCAGGATCATCCGCATCGTCGTGGACTTGCCCGACCCGTTCGGCCCGAGGAACCCCGTCACCGACCCGGCCGGCACCGTGAACGACAGCCGATCGACCGCCGCCACGTTGCCGTACCGCTTGACCAGCCCGACCGCCTCGATCATCAGTGACTCTCCCCGCCGAGCACACCGGTCAGATGCAGTACCGCAGCGAGCACCATCAGTGCGACCACGGCGACGGCGACGAGCACCTTGCGGCGCCGGGACGTCCCGCCGATCTCGGCGTCCGGCACCGCGGGGCCAGTGTCCTGATGGGAGGGCAACTCGGGCATGGCGAAACTCCTTCGATCCGCTCGGCGCCCCGATCCGGTCGGGTCGAGGCGGGATTCAGTTTTTCAATACATATTGTCGCTGTCAAGTCATGTGTATCGTAGCTGGTCGTCGCGTACGATGGGCGACATGCCGAAGATCTGGAGCCAGACGATCGAGGCGCACCGCGACGCCGTGCGGGAGGCCACCATCAATGCCACCGCGGCACTGGTCGCCGAACACGGGCTGACCGGCGTGACCATGTCGCAGATCGCCAAGGAGACCGGTATCGGCCGCGCGACGCTCTACAAGTACTTTCCCGACGTCGAGTCGATCCTGCGCGCCTGGCACGACCGCCAGATCGACCAGCACCTGCAGGAACTGCTCCGGGTCCGCGACCGGACCGCTGGCGCCGCCGAACGCCTGGAGTCGGTGCTGACCGCCTACACGATGGCGATCTCACACCGGCGCGCGCACAACACCGAGACCGCGGACATGCTCCACCACGGCGAGCACATCGCCGCCGCTCACAAGCACCTGCGTGAGTTCGTCCAGGACCTCATCACCGACGCCGCCGCGGCCGGCGCCATACGCCAAGACGTCCCAGCCGGCGAGCTCACGCTCTACTGCCTGCATGCCCTGGCCGCGGCCACCAGCCTGCACGACCCGGCGGCGATCCACCGGCTCGTCCGGACCACCCTCACCGGCCTGCGGACACACGGGTAGCACCCCAGCGGCGCGCCGGTGGGGTCGGTGACGGGCGTGCAGCCACCGCAGGTCTCGGCGGCGTGCCGTATGACGGTGATGTGGCCACCGAGAACCCAAAACCAGCGGTAACGAGTGGACGCCCACACAGGCCCAGACCGGCGTCATGCGCCCCTGGTTCGTGCAGTGGCATCTAGGCTCGACCGGGCCCGGCTCGGCCACGGCTTGGATGAAAAACCCGCGACCGTCAAGGGGCGCGACACCGGATTCGCACCCCAGCGGCGTGGTGGTGACCGTCAACGCCGAAGGGCTCATGCCCGGCATGGCTAGCGGCGCCGAGCTCGACCGGCTCCGCCACGCCACGAGCCTGCAGCTGGACCTGCTGTACTACGAGCTGATGACCTGCCACCACCTGGGCGGCATCGCAATGATCGGGGAGTGCTGGCCCGCACCGACCGGCGGGAGGTCCGCGAGGTGGCCGAGCCGATGCGCGCCGGCCACCGCTTGGACATCGCCGCGTTCGCCGACGTACCCAAACGCATCGAGCTGGGGCGGCTGACCCGGTTCAGCGATGGTGGGCGACCGGGTCGTGGATGTTCGCGGAGTCCGGGTCGGTGTGGATCGTCGCCGCGGTCAGCCGGGGCACGGCGTGCAGTAGCCGGTGCTCGGCCTCGACCGCGATCGCGTGCGCGTCGACAACTGTGAGGGTGTCGGCAACCAGGATGTCGGTCTCGGCGTGCAACTGATGACCGACCCAGCGCATCCGCAGCCCCGCGACGCCGAGCACGCCGGGCGTGCCGCGCAACGCGTCCTCGGCCGTGCCGACGAGGCGTGGGTCGACGGCGTCCATCAGCCTGCGGTACACCTCCCGGGCCGCGTCCTTGAGCACGAACAGAATCGCGACGGTGATGAGCAGGCCGACGACTGGGTCCGCCCACCGCCAGCCGACCGCCACGCCGCCGGCGCCGATGAGCACGGCGAGGGAGGTGAACCCGTCGGTGCGGGCGTGCAGGCCGTCGGCGACCAGCGCGGCGGAGCCGATGCGCCGGCCGACGGAGATGCGGTACTGGGCGACGACCTCGTTGCCGACGAAGCCGACCAGGCCGGCTGCCGCGACCCAGCCCAGATGGCTGACGTCGGCGGGGTGGATCAGCCGGTCGACGGCCGCGTAGGCGGCCAGCACCGCGGACGCGGCGATAGTCGCCACGATGAAGATCCCGGCGAGGTCCTCGGCGCGGCCGAAGCCGTAGGTGTACCGCCGGGTCGCCGCCCGCCTGCCAAGCAGGAACGCTACCCCGAGCGGCAGCGCTGTCAGCGCGTCGGCGAAGTTGTGCAACGTGTCGCCCAGCAGCGCCACCGAACCCGACACCAGGACGATGACCACCTGCAGCGTCGCGGTCGCGCCGAGCACAACAAGCGAAATCCACAACGCGCGCATGCCCTCGCGGGACGACTCCATCGCCGAGTCGACCTTGTCCGCCGCGTCGTGCGAGTGCGGCGTCAGCAGATGCCCGAGGCGATGGCGGAACGCCGCCCAGCCGGCCGTCGACCCGCCATGGCCACTACCATCATCGCCGTGATCATGGTCATGGCCATGATCACCGCGGTCGTCGAGCGGGGCATCGTGGTGGTGGTCCATTGGCCTCTCCCGGCGGTGGCGGTTCACAGCGTCGCGATGGCAAGATATGTGCTCATGTACGCACGCGACAACGCTGCAACTGCCGACGTTGGGCAACAACCACCCTCGGGCGAGCAGATCGACGCGGCGGTCACCGCGCTACGGATGCTCGCCGACCCGACTCGGCTGCGGCTGCTGTGGGAGTTGCGCGAGGGTGAGCACGACGTCACCACTCTCACCGCCGCCGCCGTCGGCGCCGCCCGCCCAGCCGTGTCCCAGCACCTGGGCAAGCTGCTGCTGGCCGGGCTGGTCAACACCCGCCGCGACGGCCGGAGAGTGCTGTACCGGGTGCGCGGCGGCCACGTGCGGCGACTCGTGCTCGAGGCGCTGTATGCGGCCGACCACCACCTCACCGGAGCACCGGAACACGACTGAGCGGAACTTGCGGCGCGGCCGGGAGCCGTCATGAGCAACCCCGACCCACCGAACCCTGCCCGCTGCCAGCGTCGCCCTTCCGGGCCGCCAAGGCGCACCTCTAGCTCGAAGGTCACGCCGTCCGTACGCACGAACACGTCGCGGCGGTTCAAACGCCACCACGCGGTTCCACCTATGCCGCAGGTCTCGCTGTGCACCCGAGCAGGATAATCGAACGCAGGTTCGAATGGATGTGGGGTCCCGGGCGGTTCCCCTGCCGACGCTGCCCGACAACCGCAATGCGCTCACGTCGACTTGCCGGTGCGCCGCCGCCACGCGAAGGCGGCGAACGATCCACCGCGGCTGGGAGCCACGGCGGGCCGTTCGTCGGGCCGTGTTCGAGCGTTCGATCTGACGGCGGGTGGTTGCCTGGCTGCGCGGGCAGCGCTGCTGGCGCTCGCGACACCGGTGCTTGTCAGGCGGTCGGTCTGGGTGAGTGCCTGGCCGGTGATGTTGCGCTCGGCATATCGCCACCCGGTTTGGGAAGCATGCGGGCCGGATGCCCGGGAGTGCGGTACAGCGCCGTACCGGCCGTGGACCGGGTTGCAGCTCGTAGGTCGCGCCGTCTGAGCGATGACGCCCGCGTTCGGCGTGACCGCATCACAGGGACGGCCGCTGGGGCAGCGCAGTTCACCACACCGAGACGAAGGAGTCTGCGCCCCATGAAGTACCACACCCTGGGTCGCGCGGTGCTATTCGGCGCCGCCCTCACCGCGACCGTCACACTCACCGCCTGCAGTGACACCGCCAGCAGCGGCGGCACTCCTACGGCACCGAGCAACGGCAGCGTCAACCCCACGTTCACCAACGTCGACGCAATGTTCGTCCGGATGATGATCCCGCACCACGAGCAGGCCGTGGAGATGGCCACCCTCGCCCAGATGAAGGCGACCGATCCGGACGTCAAACAACTCGCCGCCAAGATCAGTACTGAGCAGAAGGCGGAGATCGCGACGATGAAGGGCTGGCTGGCCGCTTGGGGCCAGCCGACCACGATGCCGAGCTGTCCCGGCATGCATTGCATGCCGAGCGACATGATGCCGAATGGCACGATGCCGGGCGGCATGATGCCCAGTGGGATGCCGACGACGTCGGGCATGATGTCCAGTGCAGACATGGCAAAGCTGAAGGCGGCGACCGGCGCCGAGTTCGACAAGCTGTTTCTCCAGATGATGATCACTCACCACGAGGGAGCGATCATGATGGCCCAGGCCGAGCTGGCCCACGGCACTAACCCAAACGCCAAGGCACTCGCCGCCAGCATCGTGAAGACGCAGCAGGCCGAGATCGCTGCGATGCAGCAGATGGCCGGCCGTCCGCATTCATGAACAGTTGAGGCCCGTCGGACAGGAATCCTGCCGGTACCCCGGCGCCTTGGGCATGGCGGCCCGCGGTCGGCATCGCGATCACCCGGGCCGGGCGTTCGCCATTTTGTGCTGCAGAGCTCATGGTCGGCGGGCGGAGGCGACGAACAGGGGGATGGCGAGGAACATCTGTCCGGTCCGGGCGCGATCCCGCTGCTCGGCGGTCCACGCTTCGGCCTGCTCGCTGGTGATGGCGCCGGTGGCCTGTGCGGCCTGGCTGAGCCCGAGCAGGATCGGCAGCATGGCGGGGTCGGTGAGCACCGCCGTGTGCACCTCGATAGCGGGGCCGTGGAATCCGGCGGCCTGCAGCAGGTTGCGATAGCGTCGCGCGGCCCACGGGCTGGGGATGGCATCCGCGGGCGCCGTTGCGTCGCGGGATCGGCGGACGCGTTGAACCCGGCCGGGTCCCGCGGTCAGATCGCTTGGGCAAGTCCGGTGAACGCAGCGGCAACC